>JADGCD010000158.1 GCA_015229165.1 Nitrospinota bacterium
ATGGCGGCACGGGGAGTGCATTACCTCCTTGAGAAGCCACGAACCGAGAACCGGACAGCAATACGATGAAAGTGAAGCGGTACGAAGCGGTCGACATGAATGAGGCGCTGCGTCTCATCAAGGAAGACCTGGGACCCGACGCGGTGATTCTCTCTTCCCGGAAAGTGAACCGGGGCGCCGGGGCGTTCGGGGTCTTCGGTCGCCCGATGATGGAGGTGACCGCCGCCGTCGGGGCCGACGCCGCCCGCCCCACCCCCCGTCGGATCGCCCCCACGCCTGCCGCCACGGCCACGGCCGTCGCCTCCCGGTCCGAACGGGGATTGGGCGAAGCGGTGGCGCTGATGACCCCGCTGATGGACGGCATCGAGGAGCTGAAAACGGCCCTGCGGGAGCTGTCGGCGGCGGGCGCCGAGCCGCAGGGGGCCGACGCGGTGGCCGAAGAGGTGCGGGAGCTGAAATCGATGATGGCCTACCTGATCGATCAGGCGGGGGTGGAGAAGGAAAAGGGGATGCCCCGCTCGTTCCTGTCGCTGGCCCGTCTCATGAAAGAGCGGGGGGTGGCCGCCGAATATATCGACACGCTGGTGGAGGAGCTGCGGGAGAAGGCGGGGCCGTCCGCCCCGGCGCCCGACCTGAAAACTCTGGTGGCGGTCACCGCCTCCCGGATGAAGGGGACGCTGACCTTCGGCGGCGATTTCACCCCGACGCTGGCCGGGGACGAGGAGAAAACCCGGATGGTGGCGCTGGTGGGGCCGACGGGAGTGGGCAAGACCACCACGGTGGCCAAGCTGGCGGCGCAACTGACGATGGCCGGCAAAAAAGTGGCGCTGGTGACGGTGGACACCTACCGGATCGCGGCGGTGGAGCAGCTGAAAATCTACGCCCGGATCCTCGACATTCCGCTGGAGGTGGCGGTGGCGCCGATGGATCTGGCCCGGGCGCTCCACCGGCACGCGGGCGCCGACGTGATTCTGGTCGACACGGCGGGGCGCTCGCAGCGGGACACGGCCCAGATCGGCGAGCTATCGGCGTTCTTCGAAAAGGCGCCGGGGATGGAGGCGCACCTGTGTCTCTCTGCGGCGGCCAGCGAGGAGCAGATGGAGGAGACCATCAAGAATTTCACCCCGCTCGGGGTGTCGGCCCTGCTTTTCACGAAGCTGGACGAGGCGGTGCGCCTGGGTCCGGTCTTCAACCAGAGCGCCCGGACCGGGTTGCCGGTCTCCTATTTCACCACCGGCCAGCGGGTGCCGGAGGATCTGGAGCCGGCGGGCGCCAAACGTCTCATTCAAGGCATTTTCCGGTCGAACCGGAAGTCAGCGTAATCAGGAGAGCGAAGATCATGGCAGACCAGGCTGAATCGTTGCGGCGGATGGCGCGCGGCGCGCGGACTCTCGACCATCCGTCGGACGCCCGGGGACGGCGCATCCGGGGGCTGGCGGTAGCCTCGGGGAAGGGGGGGGTCGGCAAGACCAACACCGTGGCCAACCTGGCCTACCAGCTGGCGGCCATGGGGAAACGCCCTCTGGTGTTCGACGCCGACATGGGGCTGGGCAACGTTCACATTCTCCTGGGGATTGCCCCCCGCTATAACCTTCAGCATGTCATCAACGGCGAGAAGCGGCTGGAAGAGGTGATCGTCCCGGGGCCCGGCGGCATCCACGTCCTCCCGGCGGGATCGGGGCAGCGGGCTTTCTCGGAGCTCAACGGCCCGGAGATGCTGGCGCTGACGGCGGAGCTGGAGGCGCTGGAGGACAAGTACGACATCATCCTGTTCGATATCGGGGCGGGTATCTCGGCCAACGTGATGTTCTTCTGCTCGGCGGCGGACGAGGTGGCGGTGGTCACCAACTCGGAGCCGACCTCTTTCGCCGACGCCTACGCTCTCATGAAAGTCCTCTCGCGGGATTACGACAAGCGGGAGTTTCGCCTCATCGTCAATTCGGTGAAGTCGGCGACGGAGGCGGAGACGGTCCACCGGCGGCTGGAGGCGGTGGCGGACCGGTTCGGGCTGAACATCGCCATCGACATGCTGGGATGGATCGCGCTGGACGAGGCGGTGCCGGCGGCGGTGCGGGAGCAGAAGCTCTTCTCCCAGCGCTACCCGAACTCGAAGGCGACGGCTTCGATCAAACGGCTGGCCGACGCGGTGCTGACCTCCACCACGGCGGGGCTCGACTGGGGCCGGATCTTCTCCGCCCGGTAAGGGGGGAGCATGCGCGACTTTACGAGCCGGTTCGCCGCAGGCATGGGGCTGATGGCCTTCGGGGTGGCCGGGTTCGTGGCGCTCTCCTCCGGCGCCCAGGCGATGACGGCTTTGACGCGGGGCGTTCTCGCGGGGGGGGCGTTCCTGCTGCTGGGGCTTCTGGTGGCGACGATCTGGTACGACGGCCCGGCCAAGACGCCGGTTCCCCCCATCCCGCTGAAACCGCACGAGAAATCCGAAGGGAAATGACGAGGCCTTCGCTTGCGCTCCCGGTGGCTCTCCCCGTATAATCTTTTGAATATCTTCGGATGAACCGAAACGACACCAAGGGGCGATGAGCAAGGCATACTACTCGGAACCGCCGGCGGGAGGGCTCAAGCTCGGCACGCCGGAGGCCGATCGGCTGATCGTCGAGTATTCCCCCCTTATCAAATATATCGCCCATCGTCTGGCGGTCCGCCTTCCTTCCCACATCGAACTGGACGACCTGATCTCGTCGGGGGTCATCGGTCTCATCGACGCCATCGAAAAGTTCAACCCGGACAAGGATACGCAATTCAAAACGTATGCGGAAATCCGCATCCGGGGCGCCATGCTGGACGAACTCCGGGCGCAGGACTGGGTTCCCCGCTCGGTCCGCCAGCGGGCGACGTCGATCTCGGCGGCCTACGCGAAGCTGGAGCAGAAGCTGGGGCGTCCGGCGGACGACCAGGAAGTGGCCAACGAGATGGGGGTTCCGCTGGAGGAGTTCTACGATCTGCTGAACCGGGCGGCGGGGCAGACGATCATGTCGGTGGAGGATCTGGGGGGCATAGACAAGGACGGCGAAAAACGGGACGTGATGGAGGTCCTGGCGGGAACGAAGGAGACCGACCCGGAAACGCTGGCCCGTATCGACGAAATCCGGGGCATCATCGCGCAGGCGATCGACATGCTGCCGGAGAAGGAACGCCTGGTCATCTCGCTCTACTACTACGAAGAGCTGACGATGAAGGAAATCGGGGAGGTCCTGGGAATCACGGAATCCCGGGTCTCCCAAATCCACACGAAATGCGTCCTGCGCCTGCGCGCCAAACTGCGCAAGTTCATCCACGACGAAGACGATCTCGATATGTCCGTCGACGGCTAAGAAAGGACGAGGACCTACCTTTTCTTGAAAGAAAAGGTAGCCAAAAGAACTTTGTCTCCCTGCCTTCGGCGGGGGGAGCCCCCACCGAAGGCAGGGAAATAAGGTCTCTTGCCACATTCCCTCCACGAAAGGGTGGGCCGTCATCTCTTCCTCCCCAGCCATCCACTGACACAACGACTCGTTTCGTCATCGACAGAACGCCTGCATTTCCCCGCTCTTCGTCGAGGTACTCCCCGCATTCCCTGCCATGTTCCCCTGCATCTACGGAAGGGGAGAAGTGAACCTTCTTTTCCCGTAAGATAAGGGAGCGTAGAGAGCTATTCCTTTCCTTTGGCCCGAGGGGGCGCTTCGTCCCCTCGGGCCAAAGGAGGCAAAGTTCTTTTTGCTTCTTTTTCTTTCAAGAAAAAGAAGGTCCTCTTCTTCTCTTCCGTGAAAGGAGCCGGGGCGATGGCGATGGAATTTGAAGGGTATTTCAACAAGCAGGCGCCCGATTACAAGGCCTTTCGGCCCGACTATCCCGACGCGTTGTACGAAGCGTTGGCCGACCGGCTGGAGCGGCGCGAGCAGGCGTGGGACGCCGGGTGCGGATCGGGCCAATCGACCGTCAAGCTGGCCGACTGGTTTCAGGAGGTCATCGGCACCGACCTCTCCGAAGAGCAGCTATCCCACGCCCCCCCCGTCGCCAACGTCACCTACCACGTCGGCCCCGCCGAACGGTCGACCCTTCCCGACGGCGCCGTCGATCTGATCGCCTCCGCCCAGGCGGTCCACTGGTTCAACCTCGAAGAGTTCTACGGCGAGGTCAAGCGGGTCGCCCGGCCCGACGGGTCGTCCCGCGTGGCGCTGTGGACCTACAACCTGCCGACGGTGAACGAGGCCGTGGACGACGTGTTGGCCCACTACTACAAACGGGTGGTCGGCGCCTACTGGCCCAAGGAGCGGCGTCATGTGGAGAAGAACTACGCCGATCTGCCCTTCCCGTTCGCGGGGAAGGAGACCCTGACGTTCACGATGACCAAGGAGTGGAGCGTGACGCAGTATCTGGGATTCCTCCACACCTGGTCGGCCACGCAGCTCTACAAGGAGAAGAAACAGGAAGACCCGGTGGAGAAAATCCGGATGGACCTGCTGAAGGCCTGGAAATGGGTGGACAAAAACCAGACCGTCACCTGGCCCGTCACCTGCCTCGTCGGCAAAGCGGGGTAAGAAGAAAATCTGCCTTTTCTTGGAAGACGACGTACCCCCGGAACTGAAAACACTTCAACCACAGGGGGTAAAAGGTAGCCAAAGAACTTTCCGCCAAAGGGATTGAGGGAGAAAGCCCCTCAATCCCTTTGGTGTGGACAAGCATTGGCGACCACTCCTCCCTCGACAGGGTGTATCGTCTTCTCAACTCCCCACCACCCCGGACAAGACGGCATCATTTTGCCGTCGATGCATCCCGTCCCTCTCTGCCGGGGAGTGGACGATTTTGCATTTCCCGGAAGACAAGGGGCGCAAGAGATTTCCTTCCCGTTTGGGGCTCGGGGCGCTTCGGCTCCGAGCCCCAAACGGAGGCAAGTTCTTTTGGCTACCTTTTCTTCCAAGAAAAGGTAGATCCTCCTCTTCCCAGCAGGGCGCCGAGGGTAAA
>JADGCD010000159.1 GCA_015229165.1 Nitrospinota bacterium
AGACGAGAGAACCCCGCCGGTGACGAAGATGTACTTGGCCATCAGTTGTCCGTTTCCGATAGATATGCCTCGGCCCGCCGGAGGTCCTCCTCCGAATCGACGCCGAGCGAGTTGGCGGCGGTCTTGATACAGAGTATCTTGTCGCCGTTTTCGAGAATGCGCAACTGCTCCAGCTTCTCGCACCGCTCCAAGGGCGTCGGCGCCATTGAGGCGAAGCGGAGCAGGTAGTCCCTGCGGAAGACATAGACCCCCAGATGCTTGAACAGCGGCCGGTCGGGGGAGTCGCCGTCCCGGTCGTGGGGGATCGGCGCCTTCGAGAAATAGAGCGCCAGCCCGTCGGCGGCCATCACCGCCTTCGTGACGTTTTTGTCGGCCGCCTCCTCGGCGCCGATGGGGGTCACGAGGGTCGAGACCGACACGTCGGGCCGGGCGACCAGCCCCCGGACGGCGGCGTCCACCCCCTCCGGGTCGAGGAACGGCTCGTCCCCCTGCACGTTGACGATGATGTCGGCTTCGATGCGGGCGGCGACCTCCGCGATCCGGTCGGTGCCGCTCGGATGGTCGGCCCGGGTCATCACCGCTTCGCCGCCGGCTTGCGTCACGGCGTCGGCGATGCGGGGGTCGTCGGTGGCCACCACCACCCGGGTGGCGGTGTTCATCCGCATGGCCTGCCGCCAGACCCGGACGATCATCGGCACGCCGCCGATGAGGCGCAACGGTTTTCCGGGGAGGCGGGTAGAGGCAAATCGGGCGGGGATGATCACGAGAACGGTGGGGGTGAGGTTCATCTCCCGCCGTCCTTATCGGGGTTCGCTGAAGGGGACGTTTGGCATACGGAACTATACAGAATTCCGGGGGAGGGCTCAAGGATTTTAGGCGGCCCCTTTTCGCGGCCCCCGGTATGATGGAGGGATGGACGACTTCTATCGCCCTCCCCATTGCGCCCGGTGCGGCGCCCCGGCCACCCGGGTGGCCTACGACGCCCCGACCGACCGGAAGAGCGGCCTGTGCGAGGCCTGCGCCGCGGCGGGAGGCTACCGGGCGTGCGCCCTGTGCGGATTCGACTACGCTCCGGAGGATATGCGGGAGGAGGAGGGCCAGCCGACCTGCGTCTACTGCGTCGGGGAGCGGGATTATCCGTTTTTCGAGGAGGAGTAGCCCCCTCACCGGCCACGGGGGAGCGCCGCGGATATTGATGAGAGCGAGAAGGTGTCGAGCGCTTCGCGAGACCCTCGCGTCGCCCCCGCGTAGGGCGCTCAGCCCACCAGATCGTACGGTCGGACCCGGAACTTCACCCCGAGGTCGTCTTCGGCGAAGCGGCGCGCCGCTTCCACATCGACCAGGTTCGGGATCGCCACCACCGTCGCCGTCACCGACAGCCCCGCCGCCTTCGCGTCGCGGATGAAGGCCACCGTCGTCTCCCAGGCGTGCGGGATGAGGGGCTTGCAGACCGCGTCATAGGTGGCCGCGTCGGCGCCGTTGAGCGACACCGACACCTCGTCGACGAGGCCGACCAGCTCCGGCGCGATGTTCCGCTTCGCCAGATGGCTGCCGTGGCCGTTGGTGTTGAGACGGACCCGTCCCCCGGCTGCCTTGACCCGGCGCGCCACCTCCTTGATCCGCGTGAGCCGGATAGTCGGCTCGCCGTAGCCGCAGAAAACCACCTCGTCGCAGGCGGTCGGGTCGCCGATGGCGGCGAACATCTCGTCGGCGGTCGGGTCTTTGGGGAGGCGCAGGTTATGCCCCTGCACGCTGTCGGAGTGGTAGCGGACGCAGAAGAAACACTCGTTGGTGCAGCTTTGCGTCACGTTCAGGTAGACCGAATTGCGGATGCGGTAGGCCACCTCGCCTGCGAACCCCCTGCCCGTCCGGAACAGCTCGTCGAAGTTGGTCATCGCCAGCCGCTCGATGTCGGCCCGGGTGACGCCCCGCAACTCGGCGGCCAGCTCGACGATATGGGTCAGCATGGTCGGGTCGTTGCGCTTGCCGCGATGGGGGGCGGGGGTCAGGTAGGGGGCGTCGGTCTCGATCAGGAGCCGATGCCCCGGCGTGGCGACGAGAGAGTCGCGCAACGTCTGCGCCGACGGGTAGGTGACGTTCCCGGCGAAGGAGATATACATGCCAAGGTTCAGGACGCGGCGGACATCGGCGGGGGTTCCGGCGAAGCAGTGCATCACCCCGCCGAACTCGCCGACGCTCTCCTCTTCGAGAATACGCAGGCAGTCGTCCATGGCGTCGCGGCAGTGGACGATCACCGGCTTGTTCAGGGCGCGGGCGATCGCCAGATGGGCGCGAAACGAGCGCTCCTGCGCGTCCTTGGGGGAGCGGTTGCGGTAGTAGTCGAGTCCGGTCTCGCCGATGGCCACCACTTCCGGGCGGGCGCCCCACTCCCTAAGCGTGGCGATGGTGGCGTCGTCGACGTCGCCGGCGTGGTGGGGGTGGACCCCCACGGCGGCGAACATGAAGTGGTAAAGATGGGCCAGCTCAATCGCCCGCTCGCTGGTGGCCAGATCGTAACCGACGTTGAGGAGCGCGACGATCCCGGCCTCTTCGACCGCCCGCACCACCACCGGCAGGTCGTCCGCAAATGCGGGATTGTTCAAATGGCAATGACTATCGGCTGGCATCTCTTGCTCGTCTCCCTTTCAATGCAAAAGGGGACGCCCGTTTGCGCGGCGTCCCCCTCGTCAATGCTCTTATTCTACCAACGCAAGATGGTGGCGTCCCGCGCTTTCCCCGTGGAGACGATGGAGATCTTGGCGCCCACCAGCTCCTCGATCCGGCCGATGTAGCGCCGGGCGTTCTCCGGCAGGTCGCTGTAGCGGTCGGTCTCGGTGGTGGAGGCGTTCCACCCCTTCATGGTCTCGTAGACCGGCGTCACCTTGTCCAGCAGGCTCATGTCCTCCGGCATCCGCCCGAGGCGTTTCCCGTCGATCGCGTAGTCGACGCAGACCGGGATCTCGTCGAAACCGTCCAGCACGTCCAGCTTGGTCAGGGCGATCTCCGAGACGCCATTGATCTCCACCGCGTAGCGCCCCACCACGGCGTCGAACCAGCCGCAGCGGCGCGGCCGCCCGGTGGTGGCGCCGAACTCGCCGCCCAGCTTGCGCAGCCGGGGGCCGTCCCCTTCGGTCAGCTCGGTGGGGAAGGGGCCTTCGCCCACTCGCGTGGTGTAGGCCTTCATGATGGCGATGACCCGCTTGATCTCCATGGGGGGGATCCCCAGCCCGGCCACGGCGCCCCCGACGGTGGCGGTGGAGCTGGTGACGTAGGGGAACGTGCCGTGATCGACGTCGAGCATCGATCCTTGCGCCCCTTCGGCCAGGATTTCCTTGTCATCCCGCAAGGCGTGGCGCAGCAACTCGCCGGTGTCGGCGGCGTAGTCGGCCAGCCGCACCGCCTGGGCCAGATACCATTCCACCGCTTCGTCGATGTCGACTGGCTTCTGGCCGTAGAGGTGGGTCAAGAGGGCGTTTTTGGGCGCCAGCGCGGCCGCCACCCGCTCCCGCAGGTAGTCGGGGCGGAAGAGGTCGCCGATCCGGACGCCGAGACGGGCGGCCTTGTCGGCGTAGGCCGGGCCGATGCCGCGACCGGTGGTGCCGATCTTTCCGGCGCCCGAGGCGGTCTCGCCTGCCACGTCCATGATCTTGTGGTAGGGGGCGATGAGGTGGGCCCGGCTGGAGACGAAGAGGCGCCCCTTCACGGAGAAGCCGCGCCCTTCCAACTCGTCGATCTCCCTGATCAGCGCCTCCGGATCGACCACGACGCCGTTGCCGATGACGCAGACCTTTCCCGTGTGGAGGATGCCGCTGGGGATCAGGTGGAGGATGTAGACCTCGCCGTCGACCACCACCGTATGCCCGGCGTTGGCGCCCCCCTGGTAGCGGGCCACCATGTCCACCCGGTCGGTGAGCATGTCGACGATCTTGCCTTTTCCTTCGTCGCCCCACTGGGCGCCGATGATGACGGTTACCGGCATGGCTCGAAAGTTCCTTTCCTCAGTCGGTCGGTTCGATCAGGTCGATCAGTTCGTCGGGGGCCGCGAACCGCTCCTCCCCCGTGTGGAGATCCATCAGTTTCACCATCCCCGGCGCCGGGGCGTCGGGCAGGCCGGTGACGGCCACCAGCGGGATGTTCATCCGGCGGGCCAGCTCCAGCGACTCCTCCAGCGGGCGGACGATCAGGTCGCGGCTGGCGGCCAGCCCTTCGGCCCGAAGGGTCCGGGCCAGCGAGGCGGCGTCGAGCGCGCTTTCCCCGACGGCCACCACCAGCGCGTCGGCCCCGGCCCAGTGGTCGAACGCCTCCCGCTCGGAGTACCAGGCGCCGATCCGTCCGGTATCCACGGCGAACCCGGCCCCCGGCAGGTCGCGCCCGTAGAGCCCCACCAGCCGGTCGTACCGCCCGCCGGAGAGGACCGGCCAGGCGATCCCCTTGACGAATCCTTCGAACGTGACGCCGGTGTAGTAGCCCAGGCCACGGGCCTCGGTCAGGTCCAGCGTCACCTTGTCGGCCACGCCGTACCGTTCCAGCGCCCCGGCCAGACGGGCCAGCTCGGCTGCCGCCGTGGCGCAGGCGGCGGAGGGGGCGGGGGCTTTTTCGATCTGCTCCAGCCCGCCGAAGCGGTGGGCCAGCGTCGTCAGGGCGTCGCGCGCGGGGCAGGCGGGCGCCCCGGCGGCGTCCAGCGCCAGCGGCAGGCCGTGGGCGTCTTTTTTCATCAAGGCTTCCCGCACCACCTCGGCCCCCTCGGGCGACAGGGACAGTTCGGCCAGCAGCCCCGCCAGATACCCCACATGGCCGATGGAGAGGGCCACGTCGTCGAAGCCGAGCAGCTCCAACGCCTCCACGGCCAGCGCGATCAGCTCGGCGTCGGCCTCGGGGGAGGAGACCCCCAGAAGCTCCACCCCGGCCTGATACAGCTCCATCCGGGCGCCCTGCCCTTGCGGGACCGAGCGCCAGA
>JADGCD010000015.1 GCA_015229165.1 Nitrospinota bacterium
TGGCCAATTTCGTGCCGGTGGTGGGGAAGTTCAACATCGAGACCGACCGGCGCAAGCTGGCGTTGCAGCGGGTGACGCAGCTTGCCAACTACGACATTCTGACCGGCTGCGCCAACCGGCGGCTCTTCTTCGAGCTGGTCAAGCAGGGGCAGAGCCGGGTCCGTCGCCACCATACGCCGGCGGCCCTCTTTTACGTCGATCTGGACGGGTTCAAGCAGGTGAACGACCGGTACGGCCACGGCGCGGGGGACATGGTCCTGAAGGAAGTGGCCCGCCGGATGCAACGGGCGGTCCGGGAGAACGATCTGCTGGGACGTCTCGGGGGGGACGAGTTCGCCCTGCTGGCGGAGGAGATCCCCGACCGGGAGACGGCGGTGGCGCTGGGGGAGAAGCTGATCGCCACCACCCGGGAGCCGGTGACCCTGCTGGACGGCGTGGCGACCATCGGCATGTCGGTGGGGATCACCCTCATCGACCCGGAGCGGGGGGAGTCGGTGAAGGGGCTCATCAAGAAGGCAGACGAGGCGATGTACGAGGCGAAGCTGGCGGGGAAAGGGGTCTGCAGGGTCTGGAGCGAGATGACGGAAGAGCCGGTTTAGCAGATCGTGGAATAACTATCTGCGTTGGCTCCGGTTTAGTGCCGGTATATGCGGCTCTCGACGAGGAGTCCTTCCTCGTAGCAGAGGCGTAGCGAGGAGGGGTCGATGAAATCTCCCCGGAAGCCGAGACGCCAGTAATCGCACGTATCGCCGGTCTGGTCGGGGGGGCCGAGTCCTTCGACCACGATGCGCCGCTTGATCCCCGGCGTCAGCCGGGTCAGCAGGTGGTCGACCATCCGGGAGCGGGGGGTGTTCCGGTCGTACAGGTCGACGGGCGCCCGCCATCCGGCTGGATCGAAGGGGATCGGGTCGATGGGGGCGAGGAAGTGATACGCCTTGATCAGCACGGCGCCGATGGCCAGCAACAGGACGGCGGCGACGCCCCGCACTCCCCACAACAAGGCCCGTTTGAGCCCCTTTTTCAATCGACCCACACGACCTCGAAGGGCAGCTTTATCTCCCGCTGTTTCATCAGGGCGCGGGCTTTGTCGTAGACCCCCCGGTCGTCGGTGTTGAAGCTTATTTCGTCGTCCTGGCTGATAAGCGAGAGGGTCTCTCCCTCGCCGCCGACGATGGCGCAGACGGTGGAACGCACGGTCAGTTGGGGCAACAAGAGGGCGACGCCGGTGGCGATCTCGTCGGCGGCGATCTCGATGACATCCATGGCCTTGCCGTCGGCGACGACGCGGGAGAGAACGGCGCCTTCGTCTTTGGTCAGGTAGCCGTGCCCGATGAGGCTCTCCAGTTCGTCGTCGGCCCAGTCGTCGTCGAGGGGGATGAGCCTGAGCGGGGCCTGCCCGAGGTCGACGAGGAGGGTCAACAGGGTCTCGATCATGGCCCGTTCGACGTGCCGTCCTTCGCCTGCCGGTTCCAGCAGGCCGTCGGCGCCTTTTTGGGGGCTGGTCAGGTTGGTGAAGTCGAAGCCGTAGTAGTCGCCGGTGTCGTAGCAGAGGGAGCGGCCGTCGTCGCAGGGGACGATCCCTTCTTCATGGAGCGTGGCTATATAGGGCTCTTCGTCGAGATAACGCATGGGGTCTCCCTGATGATCGGTCGTGTGGGGTTATTATCCCGCACCGGCGGGGGAAACGCCATGCGGACGGGAGAAAAGGGGCCTGCTATACTGGGGCGTCCGGAGGGTTGGCCGAGTGGTTTAAGGCGACGGTCTTGAAAACCGTTGAGTGAAAGCTCCGTGGGTTCGAATCCTACACCCTCCGCCACGGGCGACGCCACGTCGCGGCCGGGCGAAGGCCCGTTTTCTTCCTCCCGTTGCGCACAAACAGGTCGGCGTCTTCGCCGCCTCACGAGTGGACGGTGTGGCTTCGGCAGGCGCTGTAGAACGAGTAGACTTCCATGTAGCCGGCCCCTTCCAGATCGAGAAACGCCAATCCCAGCGAGACTTTCCCTCCCCGACGCTCGACGCTTTTCACCGCGCAGGCGAGCCCTTCCACGTTTTTTCCGGGGGGTATGGCAAGGTCGATCAGGATGTTTTCCCCCACCGTGTAGACGCCGTCGTCGGCCACGAACAGCCCCCCCCCCGACGAGAGGTCGATAAACGCCCCTTCGGAGCGGGCGCCGCCGTTTGCCACGACGCTCCCGGCGATAAAGGTCTTTATCCGGGGGCTCTTGCGCAGGCTCACCCGGTCGAAGGTTTCGGGGAACTTGAAGACCCAAAGGAGAAAGGGGGGTTTGAGATATTGTTTGAGCAGGGCGGATTCGAAGGAGAAGACTTCTCCCCCCTGGAAAAACCGTACGCCGTAGATCTGCCCCGGCGCCGCCACCACCGGCCCTTTCTCTTTCACCGGTATCTCCAGCAGCGCATATTTGAGGGCCCGGTAGCCCCGCAGGGTAGTGACGACCCGCTCTCCGGCCAGTTGCACCAGACTTCGTTCCCCCACCGGCAGCGCCTCTCCCCGGACGATGGCCTCCACATCGACATGGTGTTCCCGGTTGTGGTACCGCTCCATTCTTTCGAAGAACGACTCCATGGTGGTGTCGTGGTCGATGCCGACGAACTGGAGGCCGTAGGCCGATCCTTTTCCCCGATGCTCCAGCCGTCGGCGGATATAGGCTTCGGCCGCCGCCGTCCGCTCCCCCAGCGGCAGGTGCCCGGTCATCAGGATCTTGTCCCCCTCCTGATAGGCCCGCTCGCAGATCAGGCGGCACCCTCCCCGGGAGAGGTCGGTGATAACCCCGTCGTTGTGCCCCACCTCTTTCCCCCCCATGTTCCGGTAGACGGTGACCGGCATGGTGATGTCGAAACGGGAGGCGGTCCGGCGGTCGTTCTCCATGATGTCGTCGGGCCAGCCGAAGACCAGCAGGTTCAGTTCGGGGAGAAGGGCCAGGCAGGGGGCGGCAAAGCCGTAGTAGCGTCCGTCATGGTCGATCCGGCAGAGGGCTTCGCTTCCGGGGATGTTCCGCCACGCGCCCGGGGGGGCGTCGATCAGGAAATAGGCGCCCTCTTTCCATCCCCGGACCATGGTGTGGGTGGTCCCGGGGTCCCCTTCGAGGGTGATGTCGATACCGGCGGCGAACATGGAATATCCCCCCGGCGCAACGCTTCTGCGCCCTGTGTCCCGTCTTAACGGAATCGCCCACTACCCGCCCTTTCCATCATACGACGGGCGGGGGCAAAAGAGGGGGGGAGTTCGCGTCCTACCCGGAAATGACCGTCCGCCCCCCCATGGAGGGGCGCAAGACTTCGGGAATGGTCACCGTGCCGTCGGCGTTCTGGAAGTTTTCGAGAATCGCCACCAGCGTCCGCCCCACGGCCAGCCCGGAGCCGTTGAGGGTGTGGGGGAACTCCGGTTTCCCCTTCGGTTCCCGGCGGAAGCGCAGGTTCATCCGGCGGGACTGGTAGTCGGTGAAGACCGAGCAGGAGGAGATTTCCCGGTACTTTTCCTGGCTCGGCACCCAGACTTCCAGATCGTAGGTCCGGGCGGCGGAGAAGCCGAGGTCCCCGGCGCACAGGGCCATCACCCGGTAGGGGAGCCCCAGGAGTTGGAGGACCTTCTCGGCATGCCCGGTCAGCGCCTCCAGCGCGGCGTCGGACTCTTCGGGACGGACGATGCGGACCAGCTCCACTTTGTGGAACTGGTGCTGGCGGATCAACCCGGTGGTGTCCCGGCCGTACGATCCGGCCTCGGCCCGGAAGCAGGGGGTGAAGGCGACAAAGGCTTTCGGCAGATCGGCGCCGTCGAGAATCTCCCCGGCGTAAATGTTGGTCACCGGCACTTCGGCGGTGGGGATCAGCCAGTAGTCGGCCCCTTCGATCTTGAAGAGGTCTTCCTTGAACTTGGGGAGCTGCCCTGTTCCCCGCATGGTCTCCGACGAGACCATGTAGGGCGCCAGCGTCTCGGTATAGCCATGCGCGCCGGTGTGGAGGTCGAGCATGAAGTTGATCAGCGCCCGCTCCAGCCGGGCTCCGTCGCCGAACTGGAGGGAGAACCGGGCGCCGGAGAGTTTGGCCGCCCGTTTCAGATCGAGGATGCCCAGCGCCTCTCCCACTTCGTGGTGGGGTTTGGGGGTGAAGGCGAAGGTCCGGGGGGTTCCCCAACGGCGGATTTCGACGTTGTCGGCTTCGAAGGCGCCGTCGGGGACCGCCGGGTGGGGGAGGTTGGGGATGGTCAGCAGCCGGTCGGCCACCCGCTCGTCGATCTCCTTGAGGAGGGCTTCCAGCTCCCGGGCCTCGTCGGCGATCCCCCGGACCCGGGCTTGCAGGCTCTCCGCGTCCCCCCCCTCTTTTTTTATCTGGCCGACCTGCCGGGAGAGGTCGTTGCGCTCTTTCTGGAGCGCCTCGGTCCGCCCTACCAGCTCCCGTCGGCGGACGTCCTCTTCCCGGAGGAGGTCGAGGCCGTAGTCTTTGCCCCGCCGGGCCAGAGCGGCTTCCACGGCGGCGAAATCGTCACGAATCCGTTTGATGTCGAGCATGGGTATGACGCAGGGGGTGAAGGGGGGCGGCAGGGTTCCCTACCGGGTGACTTTTTTCTCTTTGCGCTTGATGACCGATTCGATTTTCCGGGAGATCAGCTCCTTGTTCGGCCACTGCTTTTTCATCTCCCGGTAGGCTTTCAGGGCGTCGTCGAGCCGGTCCATCTCCTCGTAGAGGATGGCCACGGCCAGCCGCATGTCGTATTCGTACCGCCCGCCGGGATCTTTCTTCAGCAGGGTCAGGAACAGCTTGAGGGCGTCCTCCGACTCTCCCGAGATGAATTTGCAGTTGGCGATCTTGTAGAGGATGTCCTCTTTCATCGGGGTGTTCGGGAACTTGTTGAGCAGCTCGGTGTACTCGATCTCCGCCTGGGCGTAGTTCCCCTTGGCGAAGTAGGCCTGCCCGATCTTGGCCCGGTACTCGTCCTCGGCCACTTTCCCGGCGTATTCGTTGATGATCCGCTGGTACTGGAGGATCGCCAGGTCGTAGTTGGCGGTGGCGTTCAGGTAGATGTCGGCGATGTAGTTGTGGGCGGCCAGGTGCAACTCCTGGTCCCCCCCCTGGGCGACGGCGCGGCTGAAATAGTCGATGGCCTTGTCCGGCTCTTCGAGGTTCAGGTAGTGAATCTCCCCCAGCCGGAAGAGGGCGCGGGCCGCCAGATCGTCGTCGCTGGCCCGTTCCGAGACCACCATCAGCTTGGTCACCGCCTCCGGGTAGCGTTCGTCGATCCAGAGCTTCTCCGCCTCGAAGTAGACCTCCTTGTTGTCGTCCACGCAGCCCGGGGCGCCCAGGAGCGCAAGACCCAGCGCGATCCGGGCCAGGAGGCTATGCGTCGGGTTCATCGGCGTGGGGCTCCTCGTCGACCGTCTCGTCGAGCGTCTCGTCGTCCGGTTCGGGGATGTCGAGTCCGGCCGCCTCTTCGGGGGTCAGTTTCTCGGCCACGTCCACCGTTT
The DNA here is from genome assembly GCA_015229165.1 of Nitrospinota bacterium. Lineage (GTDB taxonomy): Bacteria > Nitrospinota_A > UBA7883 > UBA7883 > JADGGD01 > JADGCD01. Next base: position 5,481 of record JADGCD010000015.1, read on the forward strand.
CACCGGTGTCGATTTCGAGGCGCCCCAGCGACACCACGGCGCCGTCCCCCACGTTGACCACGCGGACCCCCTTGGTGTTGCGTCCGATGAGCGACACGTCGGAGGCCTTGATCCGGATCACCGCGCCGTCGTCGGTCATCATCATCAGTTCGTTGGCGCCGGAGACCTTCTTGACCCCCACCACGGGGGCGTCGTCGGTCTTGATGTCGATGAGCCCCTTGCCGCCGCGCCGCTGCTGGCGGTAGCGGGCCAGCGGGGTCCGTTTGCCGTAGCCGTTGGCCTTGAGGGTGAAGAGGGCCTGTTCGGTCATCTCCGCTTCGGCGCAGGCGGCCATGCCGACCACCCGATCCCCTTCGGCAAGGTTGATCCCTTTCACGCCGCGCGCCACCCGCCCCATGGAGCGGATGTCGCTCTCGGGGAAGAGGATCGTCATCCCCGACGCCACCGAGAGGAGTATCTTGCTCTTCCCGTCGGTCACCTTGGCGGAGATCACCTGGTCCCCCTCGGCCAGGTCGATGCCGATGATGCCGCCGGCGTGGATTTTCCCGTAGGCGGAAAGCGGGGTCTTCTTGACCAGCCCGGAGGCGGTGGCCATGACCAGATAGTGGTCGTCGTGGAACGCCTCGATGGGGAAGACCGTGGCCACCTTCTCGTCGGGGCGCAGTTGCAACAGGTTGTTGACCGATTTTCCCTTCGACGTCCGCGACCCTTCCGGCGCCTCGAACACCCGGGCGGAGAAGACCCGGCCGGTGTCGGTGAAGAAGAGGAGATGGTCGTGGGAGTTGGCCACGAACAGGTTGCGCGGGGCGTCCTCCTCCTTCATGGCCAGTCCCCGCACCCCTTTGCCGCCGCGCCGCTGGGCGCGGAACTCGGAGAGCGGGCTGCGTTTGATGTAGCCGGAGGTGGTGATGGTGACCACCACGTCCTCTTTGGGGATCAGGTCCTCCATCATCACTTCCGACTCGTTGGGGACGATGGCGGTCCGGCGGGGATCTCCGTAGGTCTCTTTGAGGGAGAGCAGCTCTTCCTTGATGATGCGGTACTTCTCGTCCTCGTGGTCGCGGATGTACTCCAGCCGCCCGATGTCGGCCAGCAGCGCCTCCAGCTCGTCGGTGATTTTCTTGCGCTCCATGCCGGTGAGCCGCTGGAGCCGAAGCTCCAGAATGGCCTTGGCCTGGATGTCGGTGAAGCCGAACCGCTCCATGAGGCCGCTCTTGGCGCTGTCGGGGCTGTCGGCGTGGCGGATCAGCTCGATGACCTGGTCCAGATGGTCCAGCGCCTTCACATAGCCTTGCAGGATGTGCTCCCGTTCCCTCGCCTTGCGCAGGTCGAAGAGGGTCCGGCGGGTGACGATCTCGCGGCGATGCTCGACGAAGTGATAGAGCATCTCCTTGAGGGTCAGCTGGCGGGGCTGCCCGTCCACCAGGGCGATCAGGATCACGCCGAAGGTGTCCTGCATCTGGGTCTGCTTGTAGAGCTGGTTCAGGACCACCTTGGCCACGGCGTCCCGCTTCAGCTCGATGACCACCCGCATCCCCCGCCGGTCCGATTCGTCCCGCAGGTCGGAGATGCCGGCGATTTTCTTGTCCCGCACCAGCTCGGCGATTTTTTCGATGAGGCGCGCCTTGTTGACCTGATAGGGGATTTCGGTCAGGACGATCCGCTCCCGGTCCCCTTTCTCCATCGGCTCGATGTGGGCCTTGGCCCGCATGATGACGTGTCCCCGGCCGGTGTAGTAGGCGGCCCGTATTCCGGCGGTTCCGTGGATCTCGCCGGCGGTGGGGAAGTCGGGGCCGGGGACGAGGGCGATCAGATCCTCCACGCCGCAGTCGGGGTGGTCGATGAGGTGGACCAGCCCGTCGACCACCTCTCCCAGGTTGTGGGGGGGGATGTTGGTGGCCATGCCGACGGCGATGCCGCCGGAGCCGTTGATCAGGAGGTTGGGGAGTTTTGAGGGGAGGACGGAGGGCTCCCGCTTCGATTCGTCGTAGTTGGGGACGAAGTCGACCGTCTCCCGGTCGAGGTCTTCGAGCAGCTCCCCGGCCAGTCGGGAGAGGCGGGCCTCGGTGTACCGCATGGCGGCGGCCGAGTCGCCGTCCACCGAGCCGAAGTTCCCCTGCCCGTCCACCAGCGGGTAGCGCAGCGAGAAAGGCTGGGCCATCCGGACCATGGCGTCGTAGATGGCCGAGTCGCCGTGGGGGTGGTAGGAGCCGAGCACTTCGCCGACGGTGTTGGCCGATTTGCGGTAGGCCTTGTTGTGGACGTTTCCCTTGTCGTTCATGGCGAAAAGGATCCGCCGGTGAACCGGTTTGAGGCCGTCCCGGACGTCGGGAAGGGCGCGGGCCACGATCACCGACATGGAATATTCGAGGAAGGACGACTTCATCTCGTCCTCGATGGAGATCGGGACCAGTGAACTCGATTCGATGTCGCTCATGAGGCTGTACGGACCGTTACTCTATTAATGAAGGGACAAAGGGGGATTGTACCACGTCCGGGCCGGATTTCTGCCCCTTTTTTGCCGCCGATGGGCGTGCTTATTCAACGGGTTCGGATGCGGTCGGCAGGGTCAGTAGTAGAAGGCCGAAAGAACGTGGAAGAGGACGAAGATGACCAGCGCCACCGTCAGCGTCACGTGCCACACGAGCCACCGGTTCATCCGTCCCTGATAGGTGAGCGACCGGCGGATCTCCACCACGTCCAACCCCTTCTCGGCCACTTCGTAGAAGAGATTCCGCTCCGCCGGGGAGAGGCGGGCCACGTCGTGGACGGCGGCGTTCCGGTCCAGGTCGCCGGGGCCGAAGAGCCGCTTGAGCATCGCCTTCTGGACGTCGGCGGAGGGGTTGGGAATGACGATGAAGGGGAGGATGTGTCGCTGGAAGATCAGGTGGAACTCCCGGCTGCATCCGGCCATCTTGCCGCCGATCTCCACCACCAGGTCCCCCGCCGATCCCTTGAGGGCGTCCCGGTAGACCGGGTCGATGAGGGTTTCGTTCATGACCGAGGGGACGCTCCCCTGCGCGTAGAGCCCCCACACGCCGGTGGCGAAGAGCCCCAGTATGGCCGTCGACATCCCCCACTGGACCGGGGCGAAGCCGACGGAGGCGTCGGCGTGCCAGACCCAGAGGAGGGTGAAGGCGTACCCGGCGGCCATGTGGGCCCACTTCCACCAGATCAGCGGTCCCGGCGCCTGCAGGAGCTCCCGCTTCCGCCACGCATAAAGGAGGGTGAAGAGCGCCACCCCGGCGGCGGCCCATCCGACGGCGGGGTGGACCGGATCGGCGGCGAACGCCCAGGTGGGCGCCGACGGCCCCCGGGAGAAGAGAGCCCACACCCCCCCCGCGAAGAGGAGCGACAGGGCCAGCCAGACGCGGGATTCCCGGGTCATTCCTTCCCCCTTCCGGTGAAAAAGGCCTTCGGCTCCACCGTCATGATGGCCCCGGTGGGGCAGTTGTGCTGGCACCCCTGCCGTTCGTACCCCTTGCACATGTCACACTTGACCGCGCGGCGCTTGGCGCCCTGTTTGTCGTCACCGGTCGTTCCCGTGGTGAAGAGCGCGGACAGCCAGGTGTGGAACCGCTCCCGCACGGTTTTCTTTCCCACGGCCCGGTCGAGCCGGACCATGCTGATGTTGCCGAAGGGACAGCGGGAGGCGCAGTTGCCGCAGCCGATGCAGGCGTCGGTATGGAACACCTCCCCCTCCCGGTCCCGCTGGATGGCGCCGGTGGGACAGCCGATCATGCAGGTGGGCTCCCGGCAGTGGCGGCAGGAGGTGGGGATGAGGATGGTCTTGAACCGGATGCCGTTGTGGGTCAGCCGGGTGACGCCGTGGTGCAGCTTGGCGCAGACGTCGATGCAGTTGAGGCAGCGGACGCACCGGTCCAGGTCGAGGATCAGGATGTGGTCGCCGGAGAGAATGTCGTGATCCTCCACCCAGGAGAGCATCTCCTGCCGGTCCTTGTCCTTTTTGTCCCTCTTTCCCTTGGGGGGGGGGATGTCGTAGCGGGTGGCCGCCTCGTGGCGCATCCGCTCTTCCAGCAGGGGGTGGCGCTCCATCAGCTCGTTGAACTCGTCTCGCCCGATCCGTAAAACCTCCAGATGGGTGACCGCCCGGGCGGTGAGCGTCCGGCGGCGGACCGAGAAGAGGGCCCGCTCGCCGAAGTAGGCGCCCGGCCCGAGGTAGGACAACGTATACGACTTCTCGTTGTCGACCGCCACCGGCGCCAACCCCTTGTCGAACCGGGAGTCGAAGTAGTTTCCCTCCCCGGCCTCCATCCGCCGGGAGAGCTTCACGAAGCCGTCCCGGATCAGGTAGAAGGAGTCGGGGTCGTCCCCTTCGGCGAAGACGGTGGCCCCCTTTTCGAACTCCATGAAGGTCATGGTGCGGGCCAGTTTCTCGACGCTCCAGTCGTCCACCTGCGAGAATATCTCCTGTCGGCGGAAAGTGGAAAAGAGGGTCCGCTTCCGGAAGTCGCCGTCTACCCGCTGGCGGACCTGGGGGGCGGCGTCGAGGAAGCCCAGCAGCTCCGCCCGGTCGATCCTGAGGGCCACCCCCTTCTCCACGCAGGAGACCTCGGCGAACCGGGGGTTGCCGGTCAGAACCGACATCTCTCCCAGCAGCGCCCCCGAACCGGCGATCTGGACCTCCCGCTTCTTGCCGGTCTTGGTGTCGGTGACGCTGATCCGGTAGCGTCCCGAGAGAGTCATGTAGCAGGTCTCTTCGTACTCCCCCTCCCGGATGAAGACTTCCCCCTTCTTCATGGCGACGATGGTCGAGTCCCCCACCAGATCCTCCAGCGCCTCCCGGGGGGCCCCGGCGAAGAAAGGGGCGCCGGTGAGTAGGGTCATGATCTCGTCGAAGGAGACCGGTTGGTCTTTGGGGCTCACGGTCGCTCCTTCCGCCGGGACAGGGCATAGGCCACCCGGTCGGGAATCCCCGGGGGGGCGTAGGTGAAGTTGCTGGCCACCACCGCCGGGTCGAACAGCGCCGACAACGAGAAGGCCAGCCCGTGACAGGCCAGGCAGACGTCGACGGCCATCCGCTCCGGCGCGGCGGCGGAGAGGGTTTCGTTGTGGTCGGTTCGTCCCCCCAGTTCGGTCCGGCGGGGCATGTGGCATCCGGCGCAGTCGGGCGCCGTCAGGGGGGAGAGGGCGAAGAGGGGCTCCGACAACTGGCGCCAATGGGCCGATTTTTCGTAGTTCCGGGTGTGGAGGGTGTCGTGGCAGGAGAGGCAGGCCTCGCGCCGGGCTTTGCCGGTCTTGAGCGAATGGGGATCGTGGCAGTCGCCGCACCCCACATGGCGCAGCGGCGCTTTCTTGCCCCGCAGGTCGAACCCGGCGGCGGCGCCGTGGCGCCCGTGGACGAAGGTGGCGGTCTGCTCTTTGTGGCAGTCGCCGCAGACCGACACCGGCGGGGCCAGCGTCCGCTTGCCATTGACCAGATGGCAGGTGTCGCAGGTGGCCTGCCCGCCGTAGTGGGCGCCGATCTCGTAGCGGGCGGTGACGATCGGATGATCCCGGTAGAAGGGGCTTGCCTTCATGGCGGCGAGGGCCTCCGGGGCGATGGGAGGCGCTGGGGCGGGGGGCGGGGGCGTCGGCAGGAGGCTCTCCTGCCGGATGCGGATCGGTTCGGCGGCGGCCAGCAACGGCGCCGCAACCCCCTGATGGTACCGGTGGCATCCGGCGTCGCGGCAGCCGGTGGAGGTCAGGGCGCCGGGGATGCCGGGATGCCGGTCGACCATCTCCACCTCCCGGTGGCAGTCGAGGCAGAGGTCGGGCGGGCCGGTAAATCCCCCTTCCCGGGTCGGGCGGTGCTCCCGGTGGCAGTCGACGCAGTCGACCGCCCGCATGGCGCCAAAGGCCCCGCCGCTGCGGGCCTTTTCCAGCCGGTCGGCGGCGTGGAGGTCTTTGGCCAGTCCCCTCCTGTGGCAGGTCAGACACCGGTCGGCGGCGACCCCCCGCCACGGGACGTGGCAGGCCTCGCAGGCGGCGGCGAAGCGGGCGTGGGGAGGGGAGAGGGGCGCCGGGAGATAGGCGGCGGTGTCGCCGCCGGTGAACGAAACCCCCAGGAGCGCGGTCAGAATCATCCCCAGCGTGGCGACGACGACGAAAGTCTGGTTCATGATTTCGGTCGGGTGTGGATCGCTCCGGTACTATTCCCGGCAGGCCGTTGAAAAACCTTCTGCGTTGGCTCCGGGGGCGCTTCGCCCGTTTTCTTCCGACCAAGCCAGTTCGAGAACGCTTTTCCACATCCTGCCAGACCCCTCAGTATCCCACATCCGACGGGGGAGCGCCACCTGCGCCCGGTTGCCTCCTCCCCCGGTTTGGGCCACAATAGCTCTTTCCCTTCACCCTACCGACAATGACCGATGAAAAACCTCTATAACGAAGCCGACGCCCCCGCCGCCGACGACCTCCTCGCCCTCAGGGTCTACACTTCCCGTCTGCTGGGGGCCGACCCGGCGCTGGTCCTCCACGGAGGGGGAAACACCTCCGTCAAGATCGCCGAGACCAACCTCGTGGGGGAGCGGGAGGAGATTCTCTACGTCAAGGGGTCGGGGTGGGACCTGGGGACCATCGAGAAGAAAGGGTTCGCCCCGGTCCGGATGGAGCGGTTGAAGAAACTGGCGGCCTTGCTTGCCCTCTCCGATCCGGCGATGGTCAACGAGCTGAAATGCGCCATGACCGACGCGTCGGCCCCGGCGCCGTCGGTGGAGGCGATCCTGCATGCCATCCTGCCGTACCCCTTTGTCGACCACACCCACGCCGACGCCTTCGTGGCGGTCTCCAACACCCCCGGCGGCGAAGGGCGGGTGCGCGAAATCTACGGCGACCGGGTGGTCTACGTCCCCTACGTCATGCCGGGGTTCGACTTGGCCCGGGCGGCGTTCGAGGCATACACCCGCGACGCCACGCCGAAGACCGTCGGGATGGCGCTCATGAACCACGGGCTCTTCTCCTTCGGCGCCACGGCCAAGGAGAGCTACGACCGGATGATCGAGTTGGTCGGCATGGCCGAAGAGTATCTGAAAGCCCGCGACGCATGGGACTGCCCGTCGGACGCTCCGGCGCCGGTTTCCTTCGACCGGGGGGCGTTTTCGGCCCTGCGGCGGGGGGTGAGCGACGCGGCGGGGCGTCCGATGATCCTCTCTCTCAACGACGGCGACAAACAGCGGGCCTTCGTGAACCGCCCCGACCTGTCTGCGGTGGCCCTTTCCGGCCCGGCCACGCCGGACCACGTCATCCGCACCAAACGGCTCCCGATGATCGGCGACGACGTGGCCGGTTACGCGGCGGCCTACAAGGCCTACTTCGACGCCTGCGCGGCCCAAGCCAAAGAGCCGAAGACCATGCTCGACCCGGCGCCCCGGGTGATCCTCGACCCCCGGTTCGGCGTGGTGTCGGTGGGGGCGAATGTGGGGGCGGCCTCCATCGTGGACGACCTGTACGACCACACCATCGACGTCATCTCCCGGGCCTCCCGGCTGGGGGGCTACCGGGCGTTGCCCAAGCAGGATATCTTCGACGTCGAATATTGGGATCTGGAGCAGGCGAAACTGAAAAAGGGGGGCTCGGCTCCGCTGTTCGCGGGGGAGGTGGCCCTCGTCACCGGGGGGGCGTCGGGGATCGGCGCCGCCTGTGTCGACGCCCTGCTGGCCCGGGGGGCGGCGGTGGCCTGTTTCGACATCGACCCGGCGGTCTCGTCGCGTCTCATCCGCCCCGACTATCTGGGGTTGACGGTCGATCTGACCGACGAGACGAAAGTGGACGAGGCGCTCGACGCGGTGGTCCAGCGGTTCGGCGGCCTCGACACGGTCATCGCCAACGCCGGGATCTTCACGAAATCGACGAAGATCGAGGAGATGCCGGCGACCCTGTGGCGGAAGGTCTTCGCCGTCAACGTCGATGCGGTGGCGTCGCTGTTGCGGCTGGTGAAGCCGCTTCTGGCTGACGCGCCTCGGAAGGGACGGGTGACGATCATAGGCAGCAAGAACGTCCCGGCGCCGGGACCGGGGGCGGCGGCCTATTCAGCGTCGAAGGCGGCGCTCACCCAGCTCGCCCGGGTGGCGGCGCTGGAGTGGGGCGCCGAAGGGATACGGGTGAACGTCCTTCACCCCGACGCGGTGTTCGACACGGCGATCTGGACGGAAGAGGTGCTGGCGACCCGGGCGAAGGCGTACGGGATGTCGGTGGAGCAATACAAGACGAAAAACGTCCTGAAAACCGAGGTTCGAAGCGCCGATGTGGCGGCCCTTGCGGCGGAGACGTTGGGGCCCCTCTTCTCCCGGACCACCGGGGCGGCGATTCCGGTGGACGGGGGAAATGATCGGGTCATTTGAGGGTAATGCGGTCGAAAGACCTTCGAAATTGAAACAGATCAGGTAGACTGTATCGAATGTACCCCAACGCCCCTTTCACCGACCGATGAGCGGCTTGCCATGAGTGATACCCGACAGAAAGGCTCCCCGTCCGGCCCGGCCTCGTACGACGGGATGACCCGGTGTCACGGGGACAATTTCGTTATCGAGTCGCTGAACTTCTTCTGCCGGATGCTGGAGCAGCAGGGGATCGACGGGGAGTTGCTCGATACGACGCTGCGCCAGTTCGTCGAAAAGATGGACCGGGAGGGGAAGGGGCAGCGGATGTCCTGCAACTATCAGGAGGTCCTGACGGAGCAGGAGCGCCACTTCGACGCGGTCCGCAAGGACTACTGGGGGCGGGCCCTCTTCATGAACCTGGACCGCTACTTCCCCACCGACCGGTTGGAGGAACGCAAAATCCTCTCCGAGCCGGTGCAGGGAAAGCTCCCCCGGCTGATCCTGCCGGGACTCATCGAACTGGTGAAGAGCAACCAGCCGCAGGCGCTTCTCTCCCGCTACGACCACCTGTTCCAGAGCAAGGCGACCCGGTATCGTCGCAAGGCGGACAACCTGGTGGACATGACCGCGTTCGCCAACGACGGGGAGGTCCGCTCGGTGGCGGCGAACCTGCTCAGCGGGGTTCGGCGGATGTTCGACATCATCCCGGAAGACGAGCGGCAGGGGTGGCTGACGGCCAAGATCGGCGTCCACCCGGCCTTTTCGGCGATGAAACGGCCGCTGACGGACGAAGAGTACCGGCACATCGTGGACGTGATTTTCCAGCGGTAAACCGCCGCGCTCCCTCCCCTTACTTCCCGACCGGCTTCCCTTCACGCATGAGGTGGCGGGAAAGCCCCCCCGACGCTATTTCCTGCGGGAACGGGGGCGTCCCCCCTGCTGGCGGGAGCGGAGCCCGTTCCGGTCCCGGACCCGCTCCACCGACACCACCCCGCTCTGCCGGGAGACGATGGTCAGGATATGGTTGAGCTGGGCGATGTTGCTCACCTCCACCGTCAGGGTCATGGCGCCGGTCAGTTGTCCCGGCGGGTTGTTGATGGAAGCCTCGATGATGTTCGCCCCGTGGTCCGAGATGGCCGACGAGACCGCCGCAAGGATGCCGGGGCGGTTTTCCGATCCGATCAGCAGCGTTACCGGCGTCTTGACGGCGGTCTCCATGTCCCATTCCACGTCGAGCCGCCGGTCCGAGTCGAGCCCCATATTGAGCGCGTTCTCGCACTTGGCGGCGTGGATCATCACCCCCCGCCCCCGGGAGATGAAGCCGATGATCGGCTCGCCCGGCGTGGGGGAGCAACAGCGGGCGAACCGGACCATCACGTCCTCCACGCCGCTGACCCGGACCCCGGTGCGGCTGGTCCGTTTGGCCGCCTCGGGCCGGGGGACGATTGATTCCACCTTCCGGTCCAGCTCCTCGGCGCTCTCCTTGGGAAGGATTTTTTGCAGGACGTGGGCCAGTTTCACCTTCCCCAGCCCGAGGGCCACCAACATCGCCTCCCCCCCGGCGTAGCCGGCCGCCTTGGCGAACAGGGCCAGTTTCTTTTCCTCCATGGCGTCTTCCGGCGCTCGGGCGTTGCGTTCCAGCGCCCGCTCCAGCATCTGGCGCCCCACCGCCAGCGCGTGGCTGCGCTCCTGCTGGTGGAGGAAGTTGGTGATCTTCGTCCGGGCCTTGGAGGTGACGACGAACTTGAGCCAGTCGCGGGAAGGGTGGGCCTGCTGGCTGGTCAGAATTTCAACGATGTCGCCGTTGATCAGCTCGTGTTTCAGCGAGGCCAGCTTGCCGTTGATCTTTGCGCCGACGCAGTGGGTTCCGACGTCGGTGTGGATGGCGTAGGCGAAATCGAGCGGCGTGGCGCCCCGGGGGAAGGAGCGGACCTCCTGACGGGGGGTGAAGACGTAGACCTCGTCGGGGAAGAGGTCGATCTTGACCTTCTCCAGAAACTCCCGGGGGTCTTTGACCTCCTGCTGCCATTCGAGCAGGCGGCGCAGCCAGGCGATCTGCTCCTCGTGGCGGTGGTCGGCCTGCCCCCCCCCCTCCTTTTAGCGCCAGTGGGCGGCGATTCCCTCCTCGCAGAAGACGTGCATCCGCCGCGACCGAATCTGGATCTCCACCGGTTTGCCGCCGGGGCCGACGATGGTGGTGTGCAGCGACTGGTACATGTTCGCCTTCGGGAGGGCGATGTAGTCCTTCAGCTTGCCCGGCACCGGCTTGTACATGCTGTGGATCAGCCCCAGCACGGTGTAGCAGTCGGCGTCGGCGGGGGTGACGATCCGTACCCCCATCACGTCGTAGACCTCCTCGAAGCCGATCTTCTGGCGTCCCATCTTCTGGTAGATGGAGAAATAGTGCTTCGGACGCCCCTTCACCTCCGCGCCGGGAATGGCGGTCGCCAACCGTTCCCGGATGGCGTCGACGATCCCGACAAGATAGGTCTCCCGGGCTTCTTCGAGCTGGTTGACCCGGTTCTTGATGTCGGCGTACTCCACCGGCCACAAATACATGAAGGCGCTGTTTTCCAGCTCCGACTTGATCCAGTTGATCCCCAGCCGGTTGGCCAGCGGGGCGTAGATGTCCAGCGTCTCCTGGGCGATCTGCTTTTGCTTGGCCGGCTTCAGGTAGGCGAGCGTCCGCATGTTGTGCAGCCGGTCGGCCAGCTTGACCAGAATGACCCGGATGTCCTTGGCCATGGCCAGGATCATTTTCCGGATGTTTTCGGCCTGCCGCTCCTCGTAGGTGGCGGTCTCGATCTTGGTCAGTTTGGTGACCCCGTCGACGATCCCCCATATCTCGTCGCCGAACATCTCCCGGATCTGCTCCGGCGTGGCCAGCGTGTCTTCGATGGTGTCGTGCAGGAGGCCGACGGAGACGGAGACATGCCCCAGTTTCATCTGGGCCAGGATGTAGGCGACTTCGAGGGGATGGTTCAGGTAGGGTTCGCCGGAGGAGCGCTTCTGCCCCCGGTGGCACTGGGCGGCGAATGCGTAGGCGCGCCAGACGGTGTCGAGGTCGGCCTCGGGGAAGTTGACCCGCAACTCCTCGATGATGAATTCCGGACGGATCATGCGAAACGCGCCACCTCGCCTCTGTCGCCACTCCCCTCAGAATAGCACATACCCGTACCCCGGTTCACCCCGCGTGCGGGCGCATGGTGGAAGGAGGGATCAGCGATCCTGCAGGGGGGCGTACTGCTCGGCGAAGCGGCGGGCCATCTCCTCCGGGGCGATCCCCTGCTTTTTCATCTCCTGCGCCGCCAGCGCCTGACGCATGCAGATGCCGCATCCGGCGCCGTGGTCGTCGACGTAGCAGGTCAGCAGGCTTTTGTGCTTGAACCGGGGGTTAAGCGCGCAGTGGCAGTAGCAATAGATCCGGTCCAGCGTCTCCGGGATGGCCCGGGCGGCGGCGTAGGCCGCTTCGACCATCGCGTGCGACGAGAAAAGGGCCGGGTCGAGGGTGGGGCGGGTTTCGGTCCGGCCCGGCGCCGACAGGAGCTGCTCCTGCACCAGCCGGGCGCCCCACCCCTTCGACTGGGCCACGGCGTTCCCCACCGAAAAGGCGACGGCGAACAGCAGCAGGGCGCCTGCCAGACGCCCGATTTTCCCCGTCATTTCCGCTCCTCCAGCATGGCGAGGATCCGTGGCGCGCAGCGGGCGCCGCCGCACTGTCCCGATCCTGCGCCGGTGGCCTTTTTGAGCCCTTCGTGGGTGAGGGTTCCTTCGGCCATCAGTTTCTTGAACGTCCCCTTCTTGATCCCCTTGCACTGGCAGATCAGCTTGAGGTTGTCGACGATGTCGGCGTGTCCGCTCATGCCGTCTCCCCGTCCGCCGGCCCAAGGAGGCCGCACTGGCGCAGCTGGCTGGTCACCGCTTCGGGGGAGACCGGCTTGACGATATACCCTTCCGCCCCTTCCCGGAACGAGCCGATGACGTTGCGGCTGTCGTCCAGGGCGGTGATCATGATGACCGTGACCTGCGAATGGCCGAAGATCCCCCGCGACTCCTCCGTGGCCCGGATCCGGGCCAGGGCGCCGTGGCCGTCCAGCACCGGCATGACGATGTCGAGGAAGATCACGTCGTACGGCTCGCGGGCGTCCAGCGCCATGATGAAGGCCTGCACCGCCTCCGCCCCGTCCACCGCCACGTCCACATGGCCGTACCGGGCGACCATCTTCGTCAGCAAAAGCCGTCCGATCAGATCGTCGTCCACCACCAGCGCCCGCAGGCGTTTCTCCCGGTTCATTCGTCCTCCGTGGCATGAAGGCCCAGTTTGTCCGCCACCCTCTCCATCAATCCCCCCAGGGTCGCTTCGGTGAAGTCGAAGCGGATACCTGCGGCGGCGAAGAGGGCGCCCGGGGGGACCGAGCCCCCCAGCGACAGGGCGGCCAGATAGTCGTCCAGCGCCTGTCGCGGATTTTCATTATAGCGCGCCCAGACCTGCAAGGCCCCCAACTGGGCGATGGCGTATTCGATGTAATAGAACGGGACCTCGAAAATGTGGAGCTGCCGGTGCCACTGGTGGCGGCGGACCCCCTCCGGCAGGCCGGTGTAATCGACCCCGGTGTCGAACCGGTCGAGCAACGCCATCCAATAGTCCCCCCGCTCCTTTTCGGTGTGGGCGGGGTGGGTGTAGAGCCAGCTCTGGAACGCATCCACCGTGGCCACCCACCCGAAGAGGGAGACCACCCCCTCCAGCTTTTCCCTGGCCGCCCGCTCAAGCGAGGCGGGGTCGGCGAAGAAGGGGTCGAGAAACTCCCCCCCCACCAGCTCCATGCTCATGGAGGCGACCTCCGAGAACTCCATCGGCGCGTGCCGGTACCAGGGGAGGTCCCGGTGGCGGCAGGCGATGGTGTGGAAGGCGTGCCCCCCCTCGTGCAGCAGGGTGTTCACGTCGTCGTAGAGCCCCACGGCGTTGGTGAAGATAAACGGGATGCGGGCCTCTTCGAAGGTGGTCTGGTAGCCGCCGGGGGCTTTTCCCTTGCGCGATTCGAGGTCCATGGAGAAACCGATGGAGC
>JADGCD010000160.1 GCA_015229165.1 Nitrospinota bacterium
GCTTCGTTCACAACGGGGCGCTGGCGGGGCTGGTGGCGGTCTGCTCCGGGTCGGATGTCTATCACCCGCTGGCGGCGGCGGTGGTGGGGGGCGTGGCGGGGGTTCTTTTCGTACAGGGCTTTACCTGGACCCAGGAACGGCTCAAAATCGACGATGTGCTGGGCGTCTGGCCGCTCCACGGGCTCTGCGGCGCCTGGGGAGGGATCGCCACCGGCCTCTTCGGCGCCGAGGCGCTGGGGGGTATGGGCGGGGTCTCGCTGGTGGCGCAGGTCGTGGGCACGCTGGCTGGCGTCGCGGTGGCGCTGGGGTCGGGGTTTGCGGTCTACACGCTATTGGCGAAGACCGTCGGCATCCGGTTGAACGAAGAGCAGGAATATCAGGGGTCGGACTTGGCGATTCACCGGATCCACGCCTACCCCGAAGATGCGATCCGGTAAGGAGAGACCATGAAAAAGATCGAAGCGATCGTCAAGCCGTTCAAGCTCGACGAGGTCAAAGAGGCGCTCAACGCCATCGGCATCGCCGGGATGTCGATCACTGAAATCCGGGGTTACGGCCGCCAGCGGGGGCATACGGAGACCTATCGCGGGGCGGAGTATACGGTCGACTTTCTGCCGAAGGTGAAGATCGAGGTGGTGGTGGAGGACGCGATGGTGGAAGAGATCGTCGACGCCATCGTCCGGGTGGCCTCCAGCCAGAAGATCGGCGACGGCAAGATCTTCGTCCTGCCGGTGGAAGAGGTGGTCCGCATCCGCACCGGCGAACGGGGAAGCTCGGCAGTATAGCGGGCGTCGAATATTGATGGATTACGTGGGAGGGGAGGCGGCCTGGGGGTAACCGGCCCGGCCACCGGCTTTTCTTCCGCGAGGGCGACCGCCCGGCGTTTTCCGAAAGGAAAATACCGGGCGGTCTTTTTGATTGATGCGGAATAGGGCCGTCCTGGCCCTTTTCGCTGTCGCAGGGAAGTGGGGTCAGGTCTTGTATTTTGCAGGAACAGGCAGGAGATGGTATCTCTGCATGACAAAATACAAGACCTGACCCCAATCTTTGTTGTTGATGGCGGTTCTGAAAGTAATTATTGTGTACTTTTACCACATGACCAATACTTAGGACCGTTTCTCAATAGAAAGGGAGCCATGCAATCAACACTAGCTACTTCGCTTTTCGCAGCTGTTTTCATTTGCTTCAACGCAGTTTCTGCATTAGCTGAACCGGTTCCACCTTTTTCGCATGTAACTGTAGAAGATGTAGATATATCTAAAGGCGAGATCTACATTGCAGCAATGGACTGGATGACTGAGACTTTTAGGTCGTCAAAATCAGTGATTGAATTCGAGGATAAAGAGGCTGGTGTGATAGTTGGAAAGGGAAATGCGGATTTTGGGTATAAATTCGTATTCGGGACAACTGATGCTAACGCAAAGTTTAAAATCAAAATTGAAGCAAAAGATGGGAGGTATCGACTCACGTTCAGCAACGTCACCTTCCGCGACTCAATGATGTCCGAACATGTCCCAGTGGAGCTGGCCAACCGCCCAGATAACGTGATAAGCGGGGTGAGTGCGAGGCTGGATCAAATCAAAGACAGCTTTGTGGATCATGTTCGTAAAGCAAAGGCTGGTAGCGATTTCTGACGACGGGAGGCCAAATGTTGAGTAGGAATGGGGTCTGGTCTTGTATTTTGACATTCTTTGATCCGCGCCAGACGACAGTTCGCAACGGGTCATCCAATCATCGGCTGGCCCGTTTCGTTATTGTGGCGGAAAAGGCGTGGTTTCCCCACCGTTACTGAAGCCTCTTGCTCATGTTGAGTAACGAAGGGCAGAGAACACCCGCAAGGGTGGCGCTCAGTCGGTGATGAAGTAGAGCGACCGTTGTATCTCGAAAGGGGCGATGAAGCCGACCCACCATGAATAGTCGGCGTCGTAGTAGCGGTACTCCCGCCCGTCGGGCGGCGGGGCGCCGTTGAGCAGCGGTTTGACCCGGATCGTCGGGTCTCCCCAGTAGCCCCCCCGGGTCGTCACCTCGGCGAAGGTCACCTCCATTTTGTCGAAGCCGACCACCTCCCCCACGGCCTTCTGGCGGTTCAGCTCGGCCATCATGTACTCCCCCGCCAGCGACGCCCGGATCATATTCGTCGCCTCCGGCAGGGCTTTTTCCATGTCGGCGTGGCGGGCGTGGGCGACATACAGGATGAGGGCGAGAACCACCCACGCCTTCCATCCGGTGAAGGTGAAGGTGTAGGTTCCGCCGACGTTGAAGGATCGGTTCATGCGCCCTTCACCTGCTTAGCGCCGTTTCTTCGGGGCGGCCGCTTTCTTCTTCGCCGCCGGTCGGGCGGATTTCTTCTTTTTTCCGTTCACCGTCCGCCCTTTGCGTCCTTTGGGGAAGAGGGGGCGGGTCAGCGCCCAGTTCAATACCTGGTCGGCGGTCTTGGCGATGTGGAACGTCATCCCTTTGCGGACATTCTCGGGGATCTCCTCCAGATCCTTTTCGTTCTCCGACGGGATGATCATTTGGTCGATCCCCGCCCGGGAGGCTGCCAGCGCCTTCTCCTTGAGACCGCCGATGGGGAGCACCCGTCCCCGCAGGGTGATCTCGCCGGTCATGGCGATGTCCTTTCGCACCGGCACCCCGGTCAGGGCCGAGGTGAGCGCCGTGGCCATGGTGATCCCCGCCGACGGTCCGTCCTTGGGGATGGCGCCTGCCGGGACATGGATGTGCAGGTCGGTCTTGGCGGCGAAATCGTCGGCCAGCCCCAGCGTCTTGGCCCGGGAGCGGATGTAGGTCAGCGCCGCCATGGCCGATTCCTTCATGACGTCCCCCAGCTTGCCGGTGAGCGTCAGTTTGCCGCTCCCCTGCATGGGGGTCGCCTCGATGTGCATGATCTCGCCGCCGGCCATGGTCCAGGCCAGTCCGGTGGCGACCCCTACCGTGTCCCGCTCCTGCTCCTTTTCCGACTCGTAGGTGCGCACGCCGAGGAACCGCGCCAGATCGGACGGTTTGACGGTGTGGATCCTTTTTCCCCCGGAGGCGACGGCGCGGGCCACCTTGCGACAGATGGTGGCGACGTTTCGTTCGAGGTTGCGCAGCCCCGCCTCACGGGTATACCGCTGGATGATCCGGGCGATGGTCTCGTCGGGAAGGGTCAGGTTGGTTTTCTTGAGGCCGTGTTCCTCCAACTGGCGGGGGACGATGTAGCGACGGACGATGTTGACCTTTTCTTCTTCCGTGTAGCCGGCCAGCGACAGCACTTCCATCCGGTCCAGCAGGGCGTGGGGGATGCCGTCGACGGTGTTGGCGGTGGTGATGAACATCACGTTGGTCAGGTCGAAGGGGACGCCGAGGTAGTGGTCGACGAAGGCGTGGTTCTGGGCCGGGTCGAGCACCTCCAGCAGCGCCGACGACGGGTCGCCCCGGAAATCGGCGCCCAGCTTGTCGATCTCGTCCATCATAAAGACCGGGTTCGACGACCCCGCCTGCTTGAGCCCTTGAATGATCTTTCCCGGCAGGGCGCCGATGTAGGTGCGCCGGTGTCCCCGAATCTCCGCCTCGTCCCGGACGCCGCCGAGGGAGATGCGAACGAACTTGCGCCCCAGGGCGCGCGCCACCGACTGGCCCAGGCTGGTCTTCCCCACCCCCGGCGGACCGGCCAGGCAGAGGATCGGCCCCTTCAGCTTTTCCTTGAGCTTGCGGACGGCCAGATATTCGACGATCCGCTCCTTCACCTTTTCGAGGTCGTAATGGTCGGCGTCGAGAGTCTTCTGGGCCTTCTTCAGGTCGAGGTTGTCGGCGGTGACGACGCTCCAGGGAACCTCGGTCATCCATTCGAGGAATGTGCGGACCGTGGTCGCCTCCGCCGATTCCGACTGCATCTTGCTCATCCGGTCGAGCTGCTTGTCGGCTTCCTTTTTGACCTCGGGGGGCATCCCGGCCTTGTCGATCTTCTCGCGGAACTCGTCGATCTCCTGTGTCTTCTCGTCGATTTCACCCAGTTCTTTCTGGATGGCCTTGAGCTGCTCCCGGAGGAAATACTCCCGCTGGAGCTTTCCCATCTCCTCTTGCGCCGCCGACTGGATCTTGGCCTGCATGCCCAGCAGTTCGATCTCCCGGGAGAGCCGTTCGGAGACCTTCTTGAGCCGCTCCAGCGGGCGGGTCATGGAGAGGATCTCCTGCGCCTCCTTCACCTTGAGCCCCAGATTGGTGGTGATCAGGTCGGCCAGTTTACCCGGCTCGTCCAGGTTTTCGGCCACGATCAGCAGGTCGGGCGAGAAGGGGCGTCCGAGCCCGGCGATCTCGTCCAACTGCCCCTTGACGTTGCGGATCATCGCCTCCACGGCCAGCGTCTTGTCGCCGGTCAGCTTCGGCTCTTCGTCGGTCAGAGGGCTGATCTTCACCCGGACGAACCCCTTCTCCCGGTGGAAGGCTTCGATCTTCGCCTTGGAGAGCCCCTGCACCAGAATCTTCACCCGCCCGTCGGGGAGTTTAAGCATCCGGACCACCAGCACTACCGTGCCGACGTGGTAGAGATCCTTTTCCTCCGGCTCGTCGATGTCGGCCTCTTTCTGGGTGGCCAGCATCAGTAGCCGGTCGTGGGCCAGCGCCTCCTGCACCGCGTTGATGGACGACTCCCGCCCGACGAAAAGGGGGAGGATCATGAAGGGGAAGACCACCAGATCCCGCACCGGCAGGAGGGGAAGCTCCTGCGGCAGGACGAAGTCGGGGGAGGTCGGGTCGATGGGAGGGGTGTCGGACGGCCCTTGGCCTCCCTGCTCGTCTCTCTCTGATGCCATGGTAGCCCGATTGGTAAGGGTTGAAGATCAGTTCGATTGTATCAGCATCCGGCGGGGCGGCTCAGCGCAGGGTCGCCAGGTAGGCCCCGAAATCCTCCCCCAACTCCTCGTGGCGCAGGGCGTACTCCACCGTCGCTTTCAGATACCCCAGCTT
>JADGCD010000161.1 GCA_015229165.1 Nitrospinota bacterium
CCGTCCACGTCCATGGGGACCATGACCTTGCTGTTGTACTTGACGCTCTTCATCGGCGTGAACTCGTACTGGCCGATCTTCCAGCGCAGCGCGTAGAAAACGTTGTCGATAACCTGTCGGCGGATCAGCTCCAGCACCAGCTTGGCGTCGGTCCGTTTGGCCAACAGCTCCCAGAAGGGGCGCAGCTTGTCCTCGTGTTCGCGGCGGATCTCCTCCCACTGGTCGGGGGGGATCAGGTTGTTGGCCAGGAGCGATTCCCGGATGCGGGCCTCGTCCATGGCCGGGGCGCCTTCGGCGTAGATGATGGCGCCCCCGTCGAAGGTGATCTTGACCTGGTCGTCCCCTTCGGTGAGGGCAAGGCGCCCGGTTTTTCCCTCCAGCTTGATCATCTGGAGGATGTTGAGGATGTTGAAGTCGTCCAGCGAGCCGGAAAGGGCCATGTCAGTAGAACTCCCGGCGCAGCAGCGTGTTCATGAGAGCCCAGTAGACCCCCCCCGCCGCGAGGATGAGCATGTTGGCCTTCAGGAAGGCCGGCGCCAGATCCTTCTCCGCCCCGGCCAGCTCCACCCCCGACATCAGCAGCAACGTCAGGATGAGGCTGGTGAGGAAGGTGAACAGCAGACCGGTCAGGCTCTCGCCGTAGTAGACCCGTCCGAGCCCCGGCAACAGCCGGTCGAGCAGGCCGGCCACTTTGCTTCTTCCCTCGGTATGGTCCCGGATCTCCATCCGCTTTTTGTCTTTCTTGGCCGAGCTGACCCCGCCGCGCGCCGACGACTGGGCCGCCACGCACTGGTTGCAGCGGGGGGCGTCGCCGCCGAGGGCGATGGGGGGGCGAAACGGGGCGCCGCAGGTGGCGCAGACCTGGTGGGAGACCTGCCGGGACCAGTAGACCCCCGAGAGGAGCAGCAGGAGCAGGTAGCCGCCGCCGATCCCCCAGTAGGCGTTCACCGACAGGGGGCCCAGATAGACGTTCCAAAGGTAGCCGGTGACTTCGGCGGTCCGTTCCGCCAACGCCGCCTCGTAGCGGGTCAGGGCGTCGGGAGTGACGGTGATGTCGATCACCCGGCGGTCATGCTCCTCGCCGGTCGATTCCAGCAACTGGTTGGTCAGTTTCGGATCGACGCCCATGGCCCGCCGGTAGGAGGCCTCCCCCTCGTTGGTCCGCACCATTTCGAGGTAGGTGTTGGAGAGGTTGAAGTGGGCGTAGACGTCGTTGGGGTTTCGCCGGATCGCCTCCTGGTAGAGGGCCACGGCGGCCGGATACTCCCGGGCCACGAAGTGGACGTTCCCCTTGTTGACCAGCGTCCGCCCGGTCAGCGCCGGGTCGTTTTTGGCCAGCCCCAGCGCCCGGTCGTAGAAGATGAGGGCCGATTCCTTGTCCCCCCGGCGCTTGTGCAGGAGCCCCAGGGCGAACGAGATGATCGGGTCGCGGGGGGTTTCGGTGACGGCCCGCTCGAGGGCCTCCTTGGTGTCGTTGTCCCAGGTCTGGGCCGAGAGCTGATAGAGGGCCCGGTAGGTGTCGGCCCCGGCCAGCGTGATCCCCTGGGCCACGTAGCCGAGGGCGAAAGGGGTGGCCAGAACGGTGAGGGAGAAGATGGCGATGACCCCCCGTCCGGCGCGGCGCAGGTAAGGCCAGAGGAAGAGGGGGACCGACAGCAGGAAGATCAGCCATCCCCCCACCGCCAGCGGGGCGACGAGGGTCATGCCGCCGATGAGCGCTTTCTTGTACGGCTCCTCCATGCCGGGGAAGAGGGAGGAGAGGTCGGCCAGCAGGGCGCGCCGATGGACCCACATCATGACCATGAAGGTCATGAACCAGGTGGCCAGCGTGCCGAGGAAGACATAGCGGACGGCGGCGGCCACGAACCGGTCGCGGCGGATTTTGTCGGCGACGGTGGCCTTGATCCCGTCGATGGCGGAGCGGGCCGCGGCGGGCAGGGCGGCCTTGTCGGCGGCCAGCAGGGCGCCGGCCCGGAAGAAGTGGGCGTCGGGATTGTCCGGGGCCATCATCACCGCATGGTCGGCGGCCAGCAGGGCGCCGGCGGCGTCGCCGGTCTCTCCTTTCTCCCGTCCCAGCGCCACGGCGGCGTCGGAGAGGAGGAAGAGGTTGGCGGCGCCGATCCGGGCCTTGAGGTCGACGATGGTGGAGGCTTGCGTGAAGGCTTCGACCCCGTCCCCGCGGGAGAGGGCGCCCATCCACGCGCCGAAAGCTTTCTCCAGGTCGCCGACCCCGGCGAAGACGCCGCCGGTGAACCGCTCGGCCGGATAGACCGGGACGTCGGCGGCCCGGGGGGCGGCCGATGCGGTTGCGGCCGCGAGCAGGGCCGTCAGCGCCAGCAGGGACCGAAGCAGTCGCGGGGATCGCACCGTCCGGCTATTCCTTGAACATGTCGTCGAGCCGGTCCTGCACCGACTCCGAGTAGCCCTCTTCCATCTTGTGCTCCTGGTTGATCCGCTTGGAGGCGACGGAGAAGATTTTCTCGAGCTTGACGATCAGCTCCTTGGCGTAGAGGTTGACCATGCCGACGGTGGTCTGCTCGTCGAAGACGATGGCCGAGATGGCCCGGTCGGAGACCAGCGAGATGTGGATGTGGTCCCGTTTCCCCTGATGGAACATCACGGAGAACTCCGACTCCCCGAGCATCCGGGCCATTTCCTTGGTCGCGGCGAAGGAGCCGGCCACCAGCGCCGAGAGGGTCTCGGTGTGCATGGTCTCGGTGGCGCCCTCCTGGCTGACCAGATGCCCTTCCTTGTCGATCAGGAAGATGGCCTTGGCGTTGGAGAGCTTGAGGAACTCCTGAAGGAGTTTCTCGATCTGCTCGACGTCTTCCTGGTAGTAGACCAGCCGCTTTTCGCGGAGCTGCTCGTCTTTCATCGGTTTTCCGTTCCTGCCGTCACGAGAGGTTCTGCTCGAACACTTCGATGGCGGCCTGTTCCCTGAGAATCTGGAAGAATTCGTCGAGAAGGGATTTCTTCCGTTTGGCTTTCACCCGCGCCACCAACTCGTCCTTGACCTCGCCGATCGGTTTGCCGTCGAAGCGGTCCTTGTGGTTGGCGTAGTACTCTTTCACCTCCGCCTCGGTGATCTTCACCCGGTCGGAGAGGTCGGGGATGACGTCGGAGATCATCTTGGCGATGATGACGTTCTTGGTCGCCTCGTTGGTCAGGTTGTCCATGGAGAGCTTCCGGCGGACCAGGTAGGCGTCCAGCTCCTCTTTTTTCGTGAAGCGCCGGGCGAAGACGGAGAGCTGTTTGCCGATCTCCTCCTTGGTGGCGGCGACCCCCCGCTTCTTGGCGTCCTGCAGCAGCAGCGCGTGGTTCAGGAGCGATTCCAGCAGCCGTTTCTTCTCGTCCACGGAGAATTTCTTGAAGTCCTCCACGTCGTCGGTGCGGGAGGAGAGCCGGTACTGGGTCTGGCAGTACTGGTTGAAATAGGTCTTGGAGATCATGTCGGCGTTGACCCGGGCGACGAAGATCTCTTTTTTCGGCTCCTCGGCCTTGACCGGGCGGGGGGCGGCGGCGGACGGGGCGGCGCCCGGCTCCTTGGCGTTGAGGCGGTCGAGGATCAGCCCGGCGGCGATCTTGAGGGTGGAAAGAACCCCCTCTCCCATGGCGGCCACCGCCTCGGTGGTGACGGCGTTGAAGAGGTTGACCTTCTTTTCCAGCTCCTCCACCGGCAGGGCGTTGGGGAGGTCGCGCTTGTTCCACTGGATGACCAGGGGAATCTGCTCGATGTTGACGCCGTACTCGGCAAGGTTGGCCTGAAGGTCGCGCAGCGATTCGAGGTTCTCCTCGATCTTGTCGGCGGAGGAGTCGGCGACGAAGATGACACCGTCGGCGCCCTGCAGCACCAGCTTGCGCGTGGAGGCGTAGTAGACCTGCCCCGGCACGGTGTAGAGCTGGAACTTGGTGGTCATCCCCCGGACCTGCCCGAGGTCCAGCGGCAGGAAGTCGAAGAAGAGGGTCCGGTCCCCCTCGGTGGCGATGGAGGTCATCTCCCCCTTGTGCTGGTCGGGAACCTTCTCGTGGATGATCTCGAGGTTGGTGGTCTTTCCCGACATGCCGGGGCCGTAGTAGACCAGCTTGCAGGAGATTTCCTTGCGGGCGTAGTTAATTTGCACGGGTCGTTTCGTCTCCCTTATACATCGAGCCGCCCTGTCTTCTTGATCTCGTTGGCCGCCTGGAACAGGGCCACGTTAACTTTACCGCTGTCCACGTCGAGGCCGGAGAGGGCGATCAAAAGCGACTTGCCCAGATCCTCCAGATAAATCTTCCCCTGGCTGGACTGCATTATATACCGGGTGAAGGCGGTGTGTCCCATGGGGGCCATGCCGTTCTTTATGGTCAGCGCCACCTGGCTCATGAAGGCGCCCAGCGTCTCGCCCCGCACGTCCCCCTCCAGGTGGCTCTCGATGAGCATGCCGTCCTTGGTGATGATCAGGGCGCCGGTCATGCCGCCGGGGCCACAGAGGTTTTTCAACGCCCCTTTGAGCGGGTTCATCCGGTCACCTCGGAAAGGTACCGCTGCAGGCGGGCCTCCACGGCGGCCAGGTTGGCGTCGTGGTCGACCACCACCGCCACGGTGGCGTAGAAGGCGTTGGCCAGCAGGATCACGCCGACGGGGCAGGCCAGCGTCCCCCGCTGGAACGAGCCCACCCCGGCCCGGCGCATGCCGTTCACCGAGGCCTTGTACAGGTTGAAGACCAGCGTCGGCAGGGCGTTCTCGTCGAGCTTTGCCTTGTTGAGGGTCTTGAAGGGGACGCCGTTTTTGTCCAGAAGGAAGATGGCCAGCAGCCCCTCCAACCGGGAGAAGATGGTCAGCTTGGCCGCCAGCGACTCCTGCATCAGCTCTTCGTGGTCGTCGGCCTCGGTGGTGGCGATGACCACCTTTTCCTCCGGATCCCACATGCCCGACGAATCGGCC
>JADGCD010000162.1 GCA_015229165.1 Nitrospinota bacterium
GACGGCGTCGTCGGAGAACCAGACGGTCATCTTCCCCTTGCGTCTGAACACCCCTTCGGTCTTCAGGTCGGCCTGGGCCACGATGGTGGGGGTCATGCCGAAGGGGAGGTCGAGCGTCTCCCGGCGGAGGATCTGGACTTCCAACTCGTACCGCTCCCGGTCGTCGAAGAGGGAGACGGACACTTTCGCTCCCGGTTTCATCTGGTCGCGCATGGCGCGGATGACGTAGAGGGCCGACACCGGCCCCTGGGTGTCGGGGCCGACTTCGAACTCCTCTTCCGGATCGTTATCGACTTTGTAGACGGCGACGTTCCGCTCCCGGTCGAACCGGATGCTCTTCACCTTGCGGTAGTCGTTTTCGCTGATGGTGATGACGCAACTGAGGTCGCGACGCCGCTTGACGTCGAAGAGGGAGCGGGTGACGTCCAGCACCGGGTAGAGGCTCCCGACGAAGCCGACGGTTCTGCCGGTGATTTCGAGTTGGTAGAGGGGGGCGCCGGTCGCGTCGGCGGTTTGCCCGGTGACGGCCAGCACCCCTTCGCCAGCGGTCAGGAAGTGTGACCAGGAGATGTCGTAGACGAATCGCTCGCCGGGGGCGAAAGGGAGAGGGGGGGCGGCGCCCGCCGAAGAGGTCGATGCGATCATCGCCATGAGGAACGAAAGGAGAATACGGCTCATGATCGCAGGCTCCGGCCGGGCGTGAGGGGGCTCAATTGGTCGAGACGGTGGCGGCGGCCTTGTTGTTGCTCGCGTGGACGATTTTCCAGAGATCGATCTTGTTCAGCTTCGAGGTGCGGATGACGTCCAGGTTCGAGGTGGCGATCAGGTCTTCCAGCGACATGTCCATCCGCCATCCGAGCTTGCGGAAGAAGGGGTCGCATTTCTTCTCCACCATGCCGATGACCGGGTGGGAGGAGACGAAGTGGTTGACGATGACCAACTGCCCGTCGGGCTTGCAGACGCGCCGCATTTCGTCGATAACCCGGTACGGCTCGGGAACGACGCTGATGATATGGGTGGCGACGACGTAATCGAAGCTGTTGTCGGGAAAGGCGAGGTTGCAGGCGTCCATCTCCATGAGGGTGACGTGGGTCATCCCCAGCTTCTCCACTTTTTTTGCCGCCTGGCGGAGCATGCCGGTGGAGAGGTCGATCCCGATCACTTCCGAATCGCGGGGATAAAGGGGAAGCGAGAGCCCCGTGCCGATGCCGACGTCGAGTACGCGAGCGCCCGACTGGATGTTCAGGTCGTGGATCGCCTTTTTCTGGCGGGGATGGAAGAAGCTCTTGAACAGAAGGTCGTAGACCGACGAGTAGTTGCCGTAAATCCGCTTGATCGCGTCGTATTCCATCGCGTTTCGACCAGCCCTCAGCTTTTAGTTTATGTCGTCGTGATCGGGGCCGCGGGTCGGCTCGCTCCGCTCATCCAACAGCTCCCCCGCCTTCACCGGCAGGGTGATGAACCTTTTCAGAATGCCCAAGGTCCCTTTGGCCAGCGACTCGAAGGGGATCGCCAGAACCGCAGGGTCTCCCAACGCCCCCTTCACCGTAAAGGAGCTGGCCAGAAAGCTTTCCTCGTCGCCGGCCAGCACATACCCGGCCACCGGTATGGCGCTGACGATCCGGTCGATCGTGACAAAGGGGGCGGCGGTGACCACCATATCGACATCGCCGGTGGCGATATCGTACCCTCCTTTGCCGACCAGCCGTATCGCCTCCGACTCCACCCGAAGGTTTTCGGTGCGGGCGACGCCTTGCTCCAGGACGAATCCCCCGGTCACGTTTTCGAACGGCATGCCGTCCACCGCCAAGTCGGGAGTCTTAAGTCTAAAATATTGAGAGACATTCAGTAAAGAGAAAATTTTGGAGAGCATGGCGAACCGGCGGATGACACCGGGGCCGGAACTGAGGCTAAACTCACCGGAGAGGGAACGCATGATGTCGTAAAAGAGGTACCCACGGGCCTGATATCCGCCGCTTAGGCCAAACGCCCCCTCTATCATCTGGCTGCTTCCGGCCGCTTCGGTCAGATACCGTTCGATGGCAAGGTCGCGGATGTCGGCCCGTCCCCGGAAGAGCAGGTCTCCCCCCGCGTCCATGGTGACGGTCAGCGGCGCCATCCAGTAGCCGCCGTGTCCCTCGAAGGTGAGGGGGGAGACGTGGAAGACGCTGTCCTTGTAGGTAATGGTGGTGTCGAGGTTCTGGTAGGTCAGGAACCCGATATGCCCCGTGTCGGAGTGGAGGACGATCTTCCAGGGGGCGTCGAAATAGTTCCGCCCCTCCTGCGCCGGTTCAGCCACGGTGGGAGGGGAGGGGATTGCTGCGGCTGTCGAGCTTTCCCAGGTGGGGGCGCCGAAGAAGTCGTACAGGTCGAGGCCGTCGGCGCGGACGTTGAGGGTAAAGAGGGGAAGGGTCGCGGAGAGGGCGGCGTCGGCGTCGAGGGTGAACCGGGCGGCGCCGAACTTCCCGTTGACGTCTTTGAGGAACACGTGCGATCCGGCCAGTTCGAAGGCGCCGTCGGTCTCGTGGAAGGGGGCGGCGAAGAGGGGAAGCTTGAAACGCCCCTGCAAGACGTCGATCCGTCCCCCCAGACGGAGGGCCTCGCCTGGGGCATATCGGATGCTGATCGCTCCCCGGGCGGTTCCGGCGCCGTCGATGTCGTCCATGAAGGCGAAGAGGTCGTCGATGTCGTCGGCCATGATCCGGTCGCTGGTTACGTTCAGGTCGAACCCTGCGCCCCGCTCGCTGTTGCGGATTTTCCCGGTGATCGCAACCCGGGTTCCCCCCACGTCCAGATCGATTCGGCCGATCTCCAACTCGTCGCCCCGGGCGTGACCTGTGAAATGGGCCTTGAGCGGTTTGCCCTCCCGTTTGGCGACGACCATGGGGATTTCAAAGGCGGCGTCGGCCAGGTCGATCCGCTGGTCGATGGAGAAGCGGTCGAAGCCCCCGGCCAGTCGCATGTCGATCCGGGCGAAGCCTCCCGGACGGCGTAGGGGATGACGAGCGGCCAGAAAGGGAATCAGGTCGAGGTCGGCCAGGTGGGTGGTGGCGTCGATGCGCAGTTCGAAGGTGGGGACCGGTTTGAAGACATCCCGCAGCGCGCCGGTCATGGTGCAGGGGGACGATTCGGACAGCCAGCTCATCGCGTCGATTTTGAAGAGGGAGCGGTCGCCGGTGATGCGGCCGTTGAGGTGATGGATCAGCCCCAGGGCATCGTGCCGGAGGGTAACGTCGGCCAGACGCATATCGCCGCTGACCGATAGGGAACCGACCGGATCGCGGGTGTCGCCCCCCACGTCGAGGTCGAGGGTCGCTGTGCCCGACATCTCGCTGACGCCGAGCAGCTGGGCCCTGAACGCGTCGGACATGACCCGGCTGGCCAGTATCTGGTGGGCTTCAGAAAGGTCGAGATCGGCCTTGAAGGAGACCCGGTAACGGGGCCACTCGTGCAGGTTTTCAACAATGCCGGTGGCTTCGCTGATGGCCGAATGGCCGTAGTCGCCCCCGATGCCGTCAAGGGTCAGGCGGTCGCCGTCGAACGTGGCCAGTCCGCCGATACCGGTGAACGGATAGGTCAGGTGCGAGAACTGCAGCGTGGCGTCGGCGACGGTGAGGGTTCCTTTGAAGCGGGAGCGGGCCTCAGGAGCTTGAATCTGGCCGAGAAGGCTCAGCGGTCCCCGGTAGGAGACGTCGGAAAGGCTGACCGTCCCGGCCACCATCGTTTCCCGGACGAAGGCCGCCTGGACCGATGTCAGGAAACGGTCGGGGGCGAAGCTGCGAAGCGCCTCCACACTGACCGGCGCCATGTCCAGCGAAAGGTCGAGGATCGGGTCGTCACTCCGATAGCCGTCGACGGTCCCTCCGAGCGTGAGGGCCAGAGGACCGTCAGTCATGGTCGCTTGATGGAGGGTCAGGCGCTCCCCTTGCGCTTCGACCCGGTAATCGACCGCGAGGCTGCGGCGGTTCATCCCACGCGAGTAGGCCTCGGGATACAGCAGGGAAAGGTCGTCCAGCCGCAGGGTCCCCTCGGAGGCGAACGCCCCTGCGCTATCTGCGCGCGCCTTACCTTTGAGCGTGACGGCGCTTTCAAGCCGCGCGAAGGGGAGGTACCGGCTCAGATAGGGCCAGTAGGCGTCCAGCGGGACGCGGCGGATATCGATGTCGGCCACCACACTGGCGCCTACTCCGTCCGGGTCGGGGCCATACGATCCGTTAATGGCGATATCGCTCTTTCGGGCGCCCGACCGGTGGACGAAGGTGAGGGAGAATTCGCTGGGTCCTCCTGCGCCGAAATCGGTGACGGTCGCCTCGACCCCTTCCAGCTGGAGTCGCAACGGCTCGGGGCCGACGGCCCGGTCGGTCCAGGAGACGGTTCCCTGCTCGATCCGCATCGACCCGGCGGGAAAGAGAGGGCCGGTGGAGGAGGTCGGCTCCGGCCCGAACAGCCGGTCGGCCAGCGGAAGGTTAAACGTCTTGTCGGCCTCCCGGACGAGGGTGATGCGGGGGCGGATCAGGGTGACGGTCGAGAAGGTCGGCCCACGGGTGAGGCTGCGTAGCAGGTCGAAGGTAAGGGTAATCCGCTCGGCTTCGATGGCCGAAGCGCCGTTCCGGTCGGTGATGGCGGCGTCGGTCAGGATCAGGCCCGGCCCGCCGTCGAAACCGAGCTGGTAGGAGCGGGCCGAAACGGGGCTGCCGATGAGGCTCTTGATGAGGCGGGTGGCGCCGACGACGATCTTGCGTTGGTCGATCACGGTCGGCAGGGCGTAGCCGAAGAAAAGGACGAGGGTGGCGATGTAGAGGACGCTGGTTCTGATCCCGAGCCGGGTCTTGCGGCAGTGGTAGCGCCCGACCGCCCATCGGAAGAGCGGGTTGTCCTTCCAACAGGGGACCGGCGGCGCAGTGTCGTCGGCGGC
>JADGCD010000163.1 GCA_015229165.1 Nitrospinota bacterium
CTGGTGCAGTTTGATCATGGCCCCCGGCGCGATTCCCATGGCGAGCAGCTTGTGGAGACGGCTTTCGGATGTGGTGTTGAGGGCGGCCACCTTGGCGGTCTGCCCTTCCTTCATGTCGGCCAGCGTCATGATGAGGCTTTCCACCGTGTTGCGGGCGTTCTTGCAGCATTCGCCCTCGGGGATCGGGGAGCCGTGGGGGCAGGTGTGCGGATGCCCCAGCAGGATGCAGATCGACTCGACCAGTTCGGGGGCGAGAATATGTTCGAACTCGCAGGCGGCCTGCTCCGTCTCCTCCGGCTCCTTGCCGAGCACATCGACCATCAGCCGCTCCGCCAACCGGTGCCGCCGGACGATGTTGGCGGCGGCCGTCCGCCCTTCGCGGGTCAGCTCGATGGCGGCGCCGTCGAAGCGGAGAACGCCGTTGCTGGAGAAGTCTTTAAGCGCCGCCTCGAAAACCCCGTTCCGGTCGTGCGCCCGCAACGAGTCGATGGAGAGATCGTGGCTCTCGTCCAGATGCCAGAGGAGTTCGAGCAGTTCGTCCTTTTCGCTGTGATGCGCCTGTACGCCCATGAGCCCTTCCTTGTATGTGAACCGCCGCGCGCTAGATGAGATGGAGGGCGCCGTTGAGCAGCCCTCCCATAGCGATGGCGACGAGGATGATGGAACCGTTGATGAGTATGGAGGTCTTCAGCCCCAGTTCCTTTATCATCGCCATGGTGTTGGAGATGCAGGGGATGAAGAGGGTCATCACCGTCAGGCCGACGACGATCTGGGCGAACGAGAGCTCCCCCGCGTCGGCCATGTCTTTGAAGTAGACGGCGCCCAACTCCCGCCGCGAGATGACGAGGATGAAGACTTCGGTCGCCTTATCGGGAAGCGAGAGGATGCCGGTGATGACCGGGTGGGTGATCGCCTTGATGATCTGCAGCAGGCCGGTCTTGTCCAGCACGAACATGAGGGCCGCCCCCAGCATGAAGAGGGGGACCGCCTCGATCAGGAACGACTTGACCCGATAGGTGGTCTTCCGGACAACGTTGCGCCACTGGGGGGCGCGAAACGGGGGCAGCTCCATGATGAAGTCGGGGGTCCGGTCGCTTTTGATGAGCCGGTTGAGCAGCATCCCCGCCACCACCTGTGTCAGCAGGACGGTCCCGACGACCAGTACCTGTGCGGCGAATCCGGCCGACTGGAGAATGGCGATCATGACCCCCAACTGGACGGCGCACGGCACCCCCAGCGCGATGAGGAAGCAGGCGATCACCCGCTCCTTGCGGCTTTCGAGCATCCGGCTGGTCATGGTGGCCATGGTGCCGCAGCCGAAACCGAGCGACATGGTCAACGTCGCCTTGCCGGTGAGCCCGGCGTAGGAGAACATCCGGTTGGCGAGGACGGAAAGGTTCGGCAGATAGCCGACTTCTTCGAGGAGGTTGACGATCAGGAAGAAGACGATCAGGATCGGCACCACCGTCACAACGGCGTTCATGACCCCCATGGTGAGGACGCCGAAATCGCCCAACAGGAATTCGTGCAGGAGCGGATAGGTGATGACCGCCGAGAGGGCGTCGGTCAGCGGGGCGAAGATATATCCGTCCAGCGCGCCGGCCATGATGTTGGCGATGTTCCCCACCCCCTGGAAGGTCAGCCACATGACCACCGCCACGATGGGCCATCCGTAGACCGGATGGCGGGAGGCCCAGGCGGCGTAGTGGCCGAAGTCGGGGACGAGAAAGGAGGCGGCGGTGGTCACTTCGTCCACGATCCGGTCGGCCCACCGCTCCCGGGCGGTGAAGACCAGTTGCCGCACGCTCACGCCGGGGGAGCGGCGGACGAACCGGGCGACCTCCTGTCGGGCGACCGCAAGCGCCTCCTCCCCCAGCCGGTCGCCGATCATCCGGTCGGCGTCCCGATTCCCTTCCAGCAGCAGCAGGGCCTCTGCGCGGGAGAGCCCTCCGACGGCGATCTGGCCGATGGCGTCTTCTAGTCCCCGGCGGTTGTAACGGATGGCGCCCTCGGCCCGGTGGAGCCGCTCCAACGAGCCTTCGATCTTTTCGAAGCCGATGGAATGCACGGCGGAGGCCTCGATGACCGGGGCTTTCACCAGGTCGGCAAGGGTTTCGGTGTCGATCACCAGCCCCTTGGCGGTGGCCATGTCCATCTTGTTGAGGACGAAGATCATCGGCGCCCCCAAGTCCACCAACTGCGCGTAGAGGATCAGGGAGCGCTTCAGGCGGGTGGCGTCGGCGACGAAGACGATGATGTCGGGCCGGTCGACGAGCAGGGTGTCGCGGGTTTCGCTCTCGTCGGCGGAGATGACCGAAAGCGAGCTGATGCCGGGGGTGTCGCAGAAGAGATAGGTCTTGCCGTTAATGGCGCTGCGGGTCTTCACGCAGTGGACGGTCGTCTGCGAATAGTTGGCGACGTCCGAATAGGACCCGGTCAGGGTGTTGAACACCGAGCTTTTGCCGGCGTTGGTCGGCCCGATGATCGCCACCTTGGTGAACGCCTCCTTGACGGAGGCCTCCTGCGGCGTGGTTGCGTTCGACATCAGCGCGGTTCCCCTTGATCCCCCCCCGAGGATGGTTGCGGTCGGTTACGAAAGCCCCATGCGTCCGAGCAGGCTCTTCTTGTTCTTCTTCGTCTCCATCTCGACCGGCGTCAGGTAGACCTGCACCGTTCCCACATGTTCGGACTCCTGCATGATCCGGTCGCGCACCATGTCGACCACCAGGTCTCCTTCGTAGATCTTGAGCGACCCGTCCACCGACACTTCGAGATCGACGTTCATCTCTTCGCCGATCTGGCGCGCCCGCAGGTAGGAGATCCCCTGCACCCCGGGCACGGCGGTGGCGATCTGGTAGATGTCCTTGAGCTCCTCGATCTCGGGCGAGGCGTCCATCAGCCCGTCGATGGCTTCGATGATCAGTTCGCCGCCGACCTTGATGACCACCAGCGACACGCCGATGGCGGCCAGCGGGTCGGCGATGGGAAAGCCCATGGTGGCGAAGACGATGCCGATGGCGACGGCGACGGAGGAGAAGGCGTCGGAACGGTTGTCCCAGGCGTTGGCGATGATGGCCGGAGAGTTGTTCTCCTTGCCGACGCACGACTGGTAGCGGTACATGATCTCGTTGAGGGTGACCGAAATGATGGCTCCCAGCAGGGCGATGCGGGAGGGGGCCTCCAGCGAGCCGGAGACGATGTTTTTGATCGACCCCACCAGCAGGAGGATCGCCCCCGATACCAGAATCAGCCCGACGATGGCCGATGAGATGAACTGGATATGGCCGTGCCCGTACGGATGTTGTTCGTCGGCCGGCTTGTTGGAGATGCGCAGCGAGACCATGGTGACGGCGCTGGCGATGACGTCGGCCGAGGAGTGGAAGCCATCGGCGATCAGCGCGGCGCTGCCACTGATCACCCCCAGGGTCATTTTGAAGGCCGCCTGCCCGATGTTGGCGAAGAAGGCGTACCAGACCACCTCGTCGCGGCACTGGGCGCAATGTTCGTACTTCATGACTGTTTCAGGTACTCCAGCAGTGCGGCGCCGGGGATGCGGTAGTTGCCGCTCACCATTTTCGCCGGTATTTTCCTGTTGCGTATCAGGTCGACCACTTCACGCCGCTCGATCCCCAGGAACCGGGCCGCCTCGCCGGAGGAATAGATGCGGTTGGCCTTGACCTCGCATGTGTATTCCTCGATGAGCTGCTTGACGGTCAGCCCCACCGACAAAATCGTGCTCGCCTTGAGCAGCGCCGTCCACATACCTCACTTCACTCCAGGAGCGGTGGACGGTCCTCCAAGGTCGGGGGCCTTGGGCAGGAGCCGTTCGAAGGTCTTGCCGGTGGCCAGCGGATCCCGATGGATGTTCTCTTCGGCCTTGAAATATTCGAACCGGGAGAATCCGGTGCTTTGGGCGAGCACCACCCAGGGGAAGTTGGTGATTTTCCGGTTATAGGCGTGCACCGCCTCGTTGTAGTCGCGGCGCCGGTCGGCGATGGTGTTTTCGATATCGACCAGGCTATCCATCAGCTTCTGGTAGGTCTCCGACGACTTGATGTTCGGATACTGTTCCACCACCGCCAGCAGCCGCGAGAGCGATCCCCGGACCTCCGCCATGGTGGCGGCGTCCATCTTTATCGGTTCGGCCCCGCTCGCCTGCATGGCGGCCAGCGTCTTGCCGGTCTGGTCGATCCGGGTGCGAACGTCGGCCACGTAACTGAAGACCTCCTCTTCGAGAAGGGCGTGGTTGAGCGTCAGGTTCACCAAGTTGACAAAGAGGTTGGCCCGCCGCTGGAGGGACGATTCCACATGCCCCTGGGCGGAGAGGACGGTCTCCTTGAGATTGACGAAGACGTTGTAGTTGTACAACGCCGACATCGAAAAGAGAACCACGGCCACCAGCGAACCGGCGATGATCAGGCTCTTGGCCCGCACCTCGGGTATCTGCATCCGCTTGGGCGCCACCTCTTCGGCGTTGAACCGGCGCAGCATCGCCTTCATGCGGCGGACCCGCTCGGCGTCGACTTTCGGCGGATTGTCCACGTCGGACCCTTCGTGTCGTATGGCCATGGTCGTTCCCGTTACCCTTTGCGTTTGATCTCTTCGAGCTCAAGCGACTTCTTGAAACAGCGGACCGCGTCGTCGTGGCTCCCCAACTGCTCGTAGGCGAATCCCATGGACTGCCAGACGTTGGCGGCGTCGGGTTTGGCCTCCAGCGCCTTCTGGAACGCCTCGACCGCTTTCTGGTGCTCTTTCAGGTTGTCGTAGGCCATGCCGAGCCGGTACCGGGCGGAGAAGTTCCCCTCGTCGACTTTGAGCGCCT
>JADGCD010000164.1:0-4195 GCA_015229165.1 Nitrospinota bacterium
GACGTTGCTGCCGATGTCGCGCCCTTCCATGACCACCCGCCCCTCCCGCCCCATGTCCCGCTGGAGGGCCACCATCCGGGCGCGCACCGCCGGGTGGGCCGCCACGGTGGAGACCGCCGCCGCGACGCGCGGGAGGCGGATCCGCTTCGACCAGTCCTCGCCGTTGACCATGAGCCGTTGCCCCTCCTCCCCCGGCTCGAACCGGAGCAGGAGCCCCTCGGCGACCGTGGCGGCGGCGTGGGGGTCGGCGGGGTCGAACCCCTGGTCGAGGAGGGCCGCGGTGACGGCCCGGTACATGGCGCCGGTGTCGATGACCACCCCGTCGATGGCCTCGGCCACTTTCCGGGCCAGGGTCGATTTTCCCGATCCGGCGGGGCCGTCAATGGCCACCACGAAGGGGCCGTCGGGGAGCCGTGGGCTCATGGCGCCCGCTCGTCGAGGGCCAGCTTGCGCTCCCGCGCCCGCCGGAGCATGGCCAGCAGGTCGTCGTACCGCTCCTCCTCGATGGCGTCGGCGAAGCGGGCGAGGTGGGCGGCGAACATGCGGACCGCGTCGAGGGTGGCGGCCCGGTTCATGGAGAAGATGTCGCGCCACATCGCCGGGTCGCTGGCGGCGATCCGGGTGGTGCTTTTGAATCCCCCGGCGATGAAGCGGCCCACCCGGTCGTCCGGATCGCCCTCGGCCAGGGTGTCCACCAGCGCGTAGGCGGTCAGGTGGGGAAGGTGGGAGATCATCGCCAGCGCCCGGTCGTGGTCGGCGGGGGTCATGGTGACCACCTTCGCCCCCACCCCCTCCCAGAGCCGGGCGACCTTCGCCAGCGCGCCGGGGTCGGTGTCGGCGACAGGGGTCAGGATGGTGTAGCGATCCTTGTAGAGGGTGGCGAAGGCCGCTTGGGGCCCCGACTTTTCGGTCCCGGCCACCGGATGGCCGCCGACGAAGGGGAGGCGGGGGTCGAGCCGGGCCAGCCGCTCGACAATGGCGCCTTTCACCGATCCGCCGTCGGTGACGACGCAGCCGTCGGGGAGGTGGGGCGCCAGCCGCTCGACCAGCCCGGCGACGCTCTCCACCGGGGTGGCGACGAAGAGAAG
The DNA here is from genome assembly GCA_015229165.1 of Nitrospinota bacterium. GTDB lineage: Bacteria > Nitrospinota_A > UBA7883 > UBA7883 > JADGGD01 > JADGCD01. Next base: position 1,089 of record JADGCD010000164.1, read on the forward strand.
ATCGGCCCCGGCGCAGGCGGCGGCCGGGTCGGTGGCGATCTCGTCGACAATTCCCAGCGCCAGCGCCTGTTCGAGGGTCTCCCGGTTGCGCCCGTAGCCGACGGCGGTCCCGATCAGCCCGGCCTCCCGTGCGGCCAGGGCCAGCGACCCGCCGATGAGACCGACCCCGGCGAAGAGCGCACGCGAAAAGAGGGGGGCCACCGCCGGTTACACCCCGTCGGCGGCCGGGTAGGCGCCGACGATCTTGAGGCTCTTGGCAGAACGGGCCACCTTCTTGAGACAGGCGGCCACTTTGGGATCGTCGGCGTCGCCGTCGATGTCGATGAAGAAGCGGTACTCCCACCGGCCCGAGCGGTCGGGGCGGGAGATGATCTTCGACAGGTTGATCCCCCCTTGCGCGAAGGGGCGCAAGATGGAGAAGAGGGCGCCCGCCTCGTCGTTGGCGGAGAGGACCAGCGAGGTCTTGTTCCGTTTCCCCTTCGGCGGGGCGGTGCGGGACATGACGAAGAAGCGGGTCTGGTTGCCGGGGTTCTCTTCGATCCCCTCCACCAGCGTCGACAGGCCGTAGAGGGCCGCCGCCTCGGCGGAGCCGATGGCCGCCCCGTCGGGGTCTTTGGCCGCCCGGGCCGCCGCCTCCGACGAGGAGGGGGTCTCCACCACCTTCACGCCCGACAGATGGGCGCCCAGCCACCGGCGCGACTGGGCCCGGGGCATGTAGTGGGTATAGAGGGTCTTCACCTTCGACAGGTCGTCGGCCTTGGCCATGACGGTCAGCCGGATGGGGTAGCAGTGCTCGGCGTAGACGGTCAGCGGGGAGGTGGCCAGCAAATCCAAGGTCTGGCCGATGGGCCCTTCGATGGAGTTCTCCACCGGGACCACGGCGTAGTCGGCCTGCCCTTTCTCCACGGCGGCGAAGACGTCGTCGAAACTGGCTTCGTGCAGGTGGACGGCGGAATGCCCGAAGAGCTTGAGCGCGGCCAGGTGGGAGTAGCTCCCGGCGACGCCGAGGCTGGCCACTTTCAGCTCCCGCTCCACGGCGCGGGTGGCGGAGAAGATTTCGCGGAAGATGTTGGTCAGCGGCCCGTCGGGGAGGGGGCCGTCGTTGAGCCCCACAACCCGTTCCAGGATTTCGTTCTCCCGCGCCGGGTGGTAGACGGGGCGACCGTCGCGCTTCTTGACTTCGGCGATGGCCTGGCCAAGTTTCGCCCGCTGGTTGAGCAATTTGACCAGCCGCCCGTCGATGGCGTCGATCCGGGCGCGGATGTCGTCGAGACTCTTTTTCATGGTGGTGGGAATATCGTAATGGAACGGGGTATGGTCTTCAACCGAATCTGACATCGGCCGCCGGTTCCTGCTATCATGCCTCCCCATGATCACCTTTCTGAACGGATTCGGCGCCCTCGTGGGCGTCACGCTGCTGTTGGCCATCGGCGGGGGGTACCTGACCCCCGGCGTCATCGACCTGAACACCCATGTCCTGATCGGGCTCGTGGGGGCGCTGGGGGGAATCCTCTGCCTCTCGCTGGTGATGTTCTATTTCATCGGCACCGGTTCGGTGGCGAAAAAGGCGGCCATCGCCTCGCTGCTGTCGCCGGAGGAATATCGCCGCACCCGTAAGATGAAGGGGGTCCTCTTCCCGATCCTGATGGGGGGGGTGGCGGTCCTGATGGTGACGCCGATGCTCGGCGCGGGCTACCACGCCGGGAAGATGGAGCTGACCTGGCACCACGCAATGGCGTGGCTGTCGCTTGTGGCCACCCTTGGCGCTCTCTGGAAAGCCAGGGGGATGATGACCGAGAACCGGGTGATCTTCGACAAGTCGCTGACCGCCGTCAACGAAGAGGCCGAACGCCGGCAACAGACGGGCGAAGAGCCGATGGATCTCAACTGACGAGCCAGTAGTCCCTCCCCTCCACCTTTCCCATCCCCCGCAGGGCGGCGCCGATCTCCTCCCGCGCTCCCCGGCTGGCCACGGCGGCGAGGATCACCCGCTCCGTCCGGGCCGCAAACGCCGGGGCGTGAACCGGCTTACCCCGCCGCTCCCCGCCGATCTTCCTCGGGTCGATGTCGATGAAGGCTTCGACGACGGCCCCCTCCCCTTCCAGCAGCCGGGCCAGTGTGCGCCCGTTGCGCCCCGCCCCCCAGATGACCACCGGCGCATCCTTGGCGACGGTGCGGGCGAGCGACCGCGTCCGGCAGCGGAGAAATGCGTCGGTGGAGTAGCGGTCGTCGTTGCGGGTGGTCCGCCCGCTCCAGTCGCGCCACCGGTAGAGAACTTCGGGAACCTTCTCCATGACGACCCCCTCCTCCCACGCCCGAAGCCAGAAGTCGTAATCCTCCGGCCCGTCGCCGTCTCGCCAGCCCCCCAGCCGCTCGGCCACCTCCCGTCGCATCAGGAAGGTCGGGTTCGGAATCGGGCTTTCGGCGAAGACGTTTCGACGAATTTCGTCGCGGGTGACGATGCCGTTGATCCACGTTTCGTAGCGGCGATACCCTTCGTCCACCCGGTCGCCGAAAATATCGACGAGGCAGGAGACGACGTCCACATCGGGGTGATCCCGCAGGTACGCCACCTGTTTCTCGAACCGGCGGGGCGCCGAAACATCGTCGGCGTCCATCCGGGCGATGAGGGGGGCGCGGGAGTGGGCCAGCGCGGTGTTGGCGGCGTCGGCGACGCCGGTCCCCTCGTTGGGGATCAGCCGGATACGGGGGTCGAGAAGGGCGACCGCTTCGGCGGCGCCATCGGAGGAGTGGTCGTCGACCAGCAGTATCTCGAAGTCGGCGAAGGTCTGGGAGCGCAGACTCTCCACCGCCTCCCGCAGGAAGGCGCCCCCGTTCCGGACCGGCAGGTGGACCGAAAGGGGGGGCGCGTTCATCCCCTCATTCGCAGGGGGACGACAGCTCGTAGATGATCGCCCCCACCGTCTCCGCCACCTCGGCCATCGGGGTCATCCGCCGTTCGCCGGTCTTGCGGATTTTCAGCTCCGCCTGCCCCTCTTTGAGCCCCTTCTTGCCGATGACCACCTGAACCGGATAGCCGATGAGATCGGCGTCGGCGAACTTCACCCCGGCTCGCACGTCCCGGTCGTCGAGGATCGGGTCGAACC
>JADGCD010000164.1:4252-4816 GCA_015229165.1 Nitrospinota bacterium
GCTCCGGCCCCAGCGGCAGCACCGCCACGTCGAAGGGGGCGATGGCAGGCGGCCAGATGATACCGGCGGCGTCGTGGTTCTGCTCGATGGCGGCGGCCGCCGACCGGGTGACGCCGATGCCGTAGCACCCCATGATCATGGGGCGCTCTTTCCCTTCGGCGTCGAGGAACGTGGCCTGCATCGACTCGGAGTATTTGGTCCCCAGCTTGAAGATATGCCCCACCTCGACGCCTCGGGCCATGGAGAGCGTCCCGTCGCCGCAACGGGGACAGCCGTCCCCGGCCACCGCGTCCCGGATGTCGGCCACGGAGGTGGGGACGAAGTCCCGCCCCGGATTGACGCCAGTGTAATGGTACCCCTCCTCGTTGGCGCCGGTGACGCCGTCGACGATGGCCATCACCTCGGCGTCGGCCACGGTCGGAACAGCAAGCCCCACCGGCCCGGCGTAGCCGGCCACGGTTCCGGCGGCCTTCACGGCGGCCTCGTCGGCCATGACCACCTCGGCGGCGCCGACGGCCCGGGCCAGCTTCACCGGATTGACCTCCCGGTCGCCCCGGACCAGCG
>JADGCD010000165.1 GCA_015229165.1 Nitrospinota bacterium
ATCCCCTGCCGCCGGATCTGCACCAGGTGCAGCCCGATGACCGAGGCGGTTATGACGGGGAGAATCATCACGTGGATGGCGTAGAACCGGGTCAGGGTCACCTGCCCGATCTCCTCGCCCCCCCGCATGGCGTAGCGGATATATTCGCCGACGAAGGGGACCGCCGCCGGAACTTCCGTGCCGACCACGGTGGCCCAGTAGGCAAGTTGCGTCCAGGGGAGAAGGTAGCCGGTGAAGGCGAGCCCGAGGGCAAGGTTGAACAGGGTTACGCCCACCACCCAGTTCAGCTCCCGGGGGGCCTTGTAGATGCCGCTGGCGAAGATCTTGACCATGTGGATGATGATGGTGACGACCATCAGGTTGGCGCCCCAGGCGTGAATCCCCCGGACCATCCAGCCGAAGGGGACTTCGTTCATGATGGCCGCCACCGAGGCGTGGGCCTGTTCGATGGTCGCCTCGTAGTAGACCATCAGCAACATGCCGGTGACCACCTGCGACAGGAAGATGAAAAAGCTGATCCCGCCGAAGCAGGCCCAGAAGGTCAGGTGGGCGGGAACGATCTTCTCGAAGACCTCGTCGACCAGGATCTCCTTGACCCCCAGGCGGTCATCGATCCAGGAAAAGAGCCGGATGGCCAGCTTGTTGCGGATTTTCAGCGGCCCCAGTTCCAGGGTGTCCATCGGCATGGATGTTACGCCTCCTCAATCACGATATAGTCGCCGTCCAGCCGGGCCGCGTATCCGGGCAGCGGAGCGGGAGGGGGGCCTCCCAGAACATTCCCTTTGGTGTCGAACCGGCCGCCGTGACACGGGCAGTCGAGTTCGCCGCTGCGTTCGTTCCACTTCACCACGCATCCCAGGTGGGTGCAGATGGCCGACAGGGCGAAGACCTCCTGCTCGTTGGGACGCAGGACCACCGTCGGTTTGTTGAGGAAGCGGACGAATTTCGCCTCTCCCACCGGCGTCTCGGCCAGCGGCACCTGCAGGCTCCGTTTCCCACCGCCGGCTTCGGCCTTCTGCCGGGGCCAGAGAAACTGGAGCGCCGGGTAGAGGGCGCCGAGAACAGCGGCCGCGCCGAACCCGGCGGCGGCGACGCCCAAAAAGTTTCTCCGGGATTCGGAACCCGGGTCGATGGCCTCTTGACTCATGCGGTTACGTCCGGCCAGTTTTTGCGTCGGTCATCAGTTCCCGGAACTGAGGCCGTCGCGGTTCATTTCGATGCGCATCTCGGTCTCTTCGATGATGCGCGGCTTGTACAGGTAGTCCACCCGGACCGACACGTCGGCCCGCTTGTTCTTGGGGATATAGAAGGTGAAGGTCTCCTTGCGGGTCTCCTTGGGGAAAATCCGGTTGTCCTTGGCCACGGAGCGCCCCTCCCCCAGCATGATCCGGGCGTCGTTGTCCAGTTCGTAGCCGTCGGCGTCGAAGAGAACCTTCTCGTAGACCACCTTCTCCTGGAAGACCTTGCCGCCGGGGGCCTTCACTTCGCAGGTCAGGATCAGCTTGCGCGACGGGATGCCGGTGGGAACCCGGTGCCCCGAGCCGCTGTTGGTCAGGTCGACGGAAACCGTCATCCGGTCGTCCTTCCGGTCGATCCGGGTGATCTTGAGGGCCAGCGCCTTTTTGAGCTGGGCGATGGAGTGGGACCCGGCCAGGTCGTGGCTGAAGACCTTCTCCCCCCGCTCGGACGTGACCCCGTCGGCCACCCGTCCCTTCACCTCCGGCATGTGGCAGCTCTGGCACGGTTTTCCCTCTTCGGCGTAGACGCTCTCCTTCCACTCGGAGAAGGTGGTCATGATCCCGACACCGTTCATCTTGTACTCGTGGCAGGAGGCGCAGAAATCGGCCTTCCCGTGGAGTTCGCTGTAGGCCACCGTGTGTTGCTTGACGTCCCCTTTCTTGTTGGGGCCGTACTTGGTGACCCCCAGGTCGAGGACGAACGGTTTTTCCGGGTTGCCGGTCAGATCCTTCACCGAGTGGCAGAAGTCGCAGCTGATGCCGTCGGTGGCCGGGATGTCGTCGAGCATGGTCGCGCCGGTCTGCGCCGCCGTCGGGGCGTGGCAGCGCAGGCACAGCTTCTCCGCCTTGCCGCCGGAGCGGTAGTGGGCCTCGTAGTAGGAGGCGACGAAGATCGGATCGGAGGTGGAGCGGGCGTGCATCGACTCTTTCCACCGCTTGCCGATGTCGCCGTGGCAGGAAAGACAGACCTTGCTCTGGTCGAGCCCCTTCTCGTTGATCTTGACCCCCTGGGCCATGACCCCCGACGCCGACATGACGAGCAGGGCCAACGCCCCCCCGACGCCGACGAGGGCCGCACGCGCCCGGCTGACGAAATGTGACATCTTCCCCCCCACTCCTTGCTGGCGGATGCGCCTGACGCCGTCGTCCGGGTCATCCCGGCGGACGAATCGTTCTATTGTCCGGCGGTCGGGCGGCGGTGTCAACGCCGCGCAAATACGAAAGTTACGGCGGGAAGCCCCCGCGCGGCCCCCCGGAGGCCGACCGGACGGCGGGCGCCCCGTGCTACAATGCCCACTTTGCAGCCCCCGTTTCCCACTACTGATGCGAAAGCGAGCCAAAGGATGCGCGATCTGGTCGTAACCTCCGCCCTCCCCTACGCCAACGGGTCGATCCACCTGGGGCATCTGGTGGAGTATCTGATGACCGATTTCTTCGTCCGGTTCCAGAAGATGCGGGGGGGACGGCGGGTCCTTTATTTCTGCGCCGACGACACCCACGGCGCCCCGATCATGATCCGGGCGCGCAACGAAGGGATCACTCCCGAGGCGCTGGTGGCCCGCTATCATGCCGAGCATACCGCCGACTTCGCCTCCTTCGGCGTCGCATTCGACGACTACCACTCCACCAACTCCCCCGAGAACCGGGCGGTGGCGGAGGAGATCTACCTCTCGCTCAAGAGGAACGGCAATATCGTCAGCCGCGAGATCGAGCAGACCTGGTGCCCGAAAGACGCCATGTTCCTGCCCGACCGGTTCGTGCGCGGCGTCTGCCCCAAGTGCGGCGCCGACGACCAGTACGGGGACTCCTGCGACAAGTGCGGCGCCCACTACGAGCCGACCTCCCTCAAGGAGCCCCGCTGCGCGCTCTGCGGAACCGCGCCGGAGCGGAAATCGAGCCGCCACCTCTTCTTCCGGGTGGCCGACTACGAGACGGCGCTCAGAGCCTACATGGAGACCGACGCCCTCCAGCCGGAGGTGAAAAACTTCATGGCAACCTGGCTGAAAGACGGCCTCAAGGAGTGGGACATCAGCCGCGATGGCCCCTACTTCGGCTTCCGCATCCCGGAGGAGGAAGAGGAGAAATATTTCTACGTCTGGCTCGACGCCCCCATCGGCTACCTGGGGACGGCGAAGCATTGGGCCGAAGCCCGTGGTCAGACCCTCGACTCCCTCTGGCGCAACGAGAGCGTCGATATCCACCACTTCATCGGGAAAGACATCACCTACTTCCACACCCTCTTCTGGATTCCGACGCTGACCGGCTCGAACTACCGCCTCCCGGCCAGGATTCACGTCCACGGGTTTCTGACCGTCAACGGCGAGAAGATGAGCAAGTCCAAGGGGACGTTCATCAACGCCCGGGACTACCTTGCCCATCTGGAGCCGGAGTATCTGCGCTATTACTACGCCACGAAGATCCGGAACAGCGTCGACGACGTCGATCTGTCGCTCGACGACTTCCTCCACCGGGTCAACGCCGAGTTGGTGAACAAGATCGCCAACCTCGGCTCCCGCACCATCGGCATGCTCAACAAGCTCGACAACCGGCTGGGGAGGGTGGCCGCCGCCGAAGGGGCGATGCTCGACGAGATGATGGCCGCCGGAGAGGAGATCGCCCTCCATTTCGACGCCTGCGATTTCAACCTGGGGGTGCAAAGGATCGCCCGCCTCACCGACATGGCCAACGAGTTCATCGACGCCGCCAAACCGTGGGGGCTCAAAGACAACCCCGACCGGCTGCGCGAAGTCCTGACCGCCGGGATCAACGCCTTCCGGCTAATCACCCTCTACCTGAAACCGGTGATCCCGGCCTTCGCCGCCAAAGTTGAGGCGATCCTGAAGATCGGGCCGCTGGCGTGGAACGACCACCGGAGTCTCCTGACGGACCACGACATCGGCCCCTTCGTGCGGCTGGCCGACCGGATCGAGCAAAAGCAGCTCGACGCCCTCATGGAGGCGGCCCGCAAAGCGGGTGAGGAGACGCCAACGACAGCGACGCCAAAAAAGGCCGAACCGTCAACGCCGGAGATCGAGTTCGACGACTTCGCCAAGGTCGACCTGCGCACCGCCACGGTGAAAACCGCCGCCCGGATCGAGAAGGCCGACAAGCTCCTCCACCTGACCATCGATGTGGGAGGGGAAGAGCGGTCGCTGGTGGCCGGGGTGGCGCAGCACTACACGCCCGAGGAGATGGTGGGAAAAACCATCGTCATCGTCGCCAACCTGAAACCGAGGAAGCTGCGCGGCGTGACGAGCCAAGGGATGCTGCTGGCTGTCAACGACGGAACCACGCTGAAACTGGTGACGCCGGAAGCGAACATGCCGTCGGGGATACGGGTTTCGTAGCAGGGAGAAGGTGGTCGCGGTTTCGGTTGGTGCGGTCGCTCTTCTTGGCGGGTCGTCTCCGGCGAATATTGAAGCCCGTCTTTCATCGGTCGACGCCATAGCGGGCAACGACCGCGGCTCTTGAATGGGCGGGGTAGATCAACTGGCGGGGCGCCCGCCATGGGCGTCGGCGCGTAGCCGTTTGAAGCGTTTCATGCGGAATTGTTCTTCCCGTTCCCGT
>JADGCD010000166.1 GCA_015229165.1 Nitrospinota bacterium
CGGCGAGAGCATGGTGGTCCGGCTCCTCTCCACCGGCCCCGACCGGCGGTCGCTGGCCGACCTGGGAATGGCGCCCGACACGCTGGCCGCCTATCGCGCCGCCCTCGACAAGGGGTGGGGGATGATCGTCGTCACCGGCCCCACCGGCGCGGGGAAGACCACCACCCTCTACGCCACCCTGGCCACGCTGGCCGGGCCGACCCGGACGGCGGTCTCGGTGGAGGACCCGGTGGAGCGGCGTCTCCCCTTCGTCCGGCAGTCGCAGGTCAACCGCCGCGCCGGGTTCACCTTCCCGGTGGGGATCAAGCACGCGCTCCGGCAAGACCCGGACATTCTCATGGTGGGGGAGATCCGGGACGCCGAAACCGCTCGGGCGGCGGCGCAGGGGGCGTTGACCGGCCATCTGACCCTGACCAGCCTCCACACCGGCGACGCCGCCGGGGCCATCGACCGGCTGGTTGACCTGGGGGTGGAGCGGTACCAGATCGCCGCCATCTTCCGGGGGGCGCTGGCCCAGCGGCTGGTGCGGGCCTTCTGCGTCTCCTGCGGGGGGAAGGGGTGCCCCCGGTGCCACGGCGAGGGGTATCGGGGGCGGATCGGCCTTTTCGAGTTCCTCCCCGCCGACGACGAACTGCGGGAGATGATCCGCAACGGCGCCCCGGCGTCGGCGCTGCGGGAGAAGGCGGCCCGGATCGAGGGATACGTCTCCCTGGCCGACGACGGGCGGCGAAAGGTGGCCGACGGGATCACCGATACGGTCGAACTGGTCCGGGGGCTCCATGGGCTCTGAAGGGGGAACGGTCTACACCTACATCGCCCGCGACCGGGCGGGGCGGCGCAACGAGGGGCGCATCGTCTCCGACGGACCGGATGAGGCGATCCGTCGGCTCGCCGTCATCGGCCTCTATCCCAGCCGACTGGTCGAAACCGGCGCCGAGCGGGTGGCGCCCCTCTCCCCCGACCGGCTGGCCCGGTTCATGGAAAAGCTGGCGACCCTCCTTGCCGCCGGGACGCCGCTGACCGTGGCCCTGGCGGCGCTTTCCGCCGAGCGGGATCCGGCGGCGCCGATGGCGGCCCGGCTCGACCGTGCGGTGCGCAATGGACGCTCCCTTACCGAAGCGGCCCGCGCCGAAAACAGCTTCGACCGGGTGACGGTGGCCCTGCTGGAGAGCGGCGAGGCCACCGGCGCCCTCGACCGGGCGCTGACCGACGCGGCCACGGCCCTCGACCGGCGGCAGGAGTCGATCCGGCTGGCGACCGACGCCTTCCGTTACCCGGCGCTGGTGGCGGGCGCCGCTCTCGGTGCGTTGCTCATCCTCTCGGCGCTGGTCTTTCCGAAGCTGGCGGCCACCTACGCCGCCGTTGACCTGCCGCTCCCCGGTCCCACCCGGTGGCTGATAGCGATGGGACTTTTCCTCACCGGACCGTGGGGGATTTTTGTCGGCGTGGGGTTCACGGGGATCGCGCTCTTCGCATGGCGGTGGGGCCGGACGGCGTCGGGGATACGGCGGCTGGAGCGGTGGCTTCGTTCATGGCCGCTGGTGGGCGACCTCGTCGCCCGGCTTGCCGTCGCCCGGGGGGGCGCCACCCTGTCGACTCTGCTGTCCGCCGGAATTCCGATCGTCACGGCGTTGAAACTGTCCGCCCCCGCCACCGGATCGCCGCTGTTGGCCGACGCGTTCGACGAAGCGGCCCGGCGGGTGGCCGCGGGGAAGAGCCTGACCGACGCGCTGGCCCCGTCGGGGCTGATCCCGGAGCTGGCGGTGACTATGATAAGCGTCGGCGAGCAAGCCGGGGCGCTGGACACGACGCTGATGCGGATGGCCGACTATTACGAGAGCGAAGGACGTCGGACCATCCGGACGGCGGCCGCCTACATGGAGCCTGCGCTGATCGCCCTGGCCGCCTGCGTGGCGCTGCTGTTGGGGCTTGGCGTCTTTCTCCCCATGTGGAACCTGACCGCACTGGCGCATCCGGGGGGCGTGTGAGGGATGGCGGTTGCGTAGGACCTGAACCAGGTCGATTATCACTGAACGGGAGAACGGGAAATGGCGATGAAGAACCCGCCCCATCCGGGGCGCTCCATCCGGGACGCCTGTCTTGAACCGCTCGGTCTCTCGGTGACCGAGGGGGCCGAGGCGCTGGGGGTGGCGCGGCACACGTTGTCGCGGGTCATCAACGGACAGGCGGGCATTTCGCCGGAGATGGCGATCCGTTTGGAGAAATCCTTCGGCGGAACCGCCGATAACTGGATTTGGATGCAGGCCGCCTACGATCTTGCCCAGGCCCGGACGCACGAGAATAAGATCGACGTCCCCCGCCTCCGGATCGCCTGATCTCAGCCCCCCGCCGCTACACCATCGGCATCGAAGGGCCGTAGCGTTCACCCTTCCCGCGCGTCGAGTTCTTCGAGCAGGGACGCCAGCGAGGCGGCAAGAGGGGGGAGGTGGCGGCGGACGACGTCCCAGACGGTCTCGTTCTCCACGATATCGTAGCCATGGACGATGACGTTCCTGAAAGCGACGACTCGACGAAGGTTTTCGATCCGCTCGGCCACCTCCGGCGACCGCCGCGCAAGGTGGCCGAGGGCTTCGCCGAGGGTGATCAGTTGCCGTTCGACGGCGGAGCGAAGCAAGGGATCGACGGTGTAGTCGGCGAGGCTCTTGCCGTGCGTGAAGGTGTCGATCAGCCGTGCGGCTTCGAGGGCGTCGTAGAGGTACTTCTGCGGATCATGCGGCATAGAGAAGGCGTCGGCTTTCGTTGACCCGCCGGATGAAGTAGGGGTTCTTCATCGCCCCGCTCTCGACCAGGTCGACCTTCATGTCGAAGAGCGACTCCAACGCTTCGAGCAGGCCGAAATAGCGGTCGCCTCTCCCTTCGGAAGAGGAGGGCTCGAAGTCGACGAGAAAGTCGAGATCGCCGATGGTTCCTTGGGCCTCGACCGCCGAACCGAAAAGCTCCAGCCGACGAGCCCCGAACTTCACGCATAGCGCGGCTAGTTCATCTCGTTTCTCTTCGACCAAAGCATGCATAACGAAGCTTTCTCCACATGTGCCTGTCGTTTCAGGGAGTGTACCACGCCCCCCTTCATCCCCCGATGTTGCGCCCTCTTGAGATGATGAAAGCGACCATCCGGTCCTGTTCGTCCTCCTTGATGAGGAGGTAGCGGACCATGATCAGGTAGACGGTCTTCCCCTTCACCACCACCTCCTTGCGGCGGACCACCTCCGCCGTCGCCAGCACTGGCGCCTCCTGATAGGGGAATTTTATCTCAAGCAGCGTCAACGTTTTTTCGGGCAACGGTTTGCCCACATGGAACGCGGCGCCGTTGCCGGAGAAATCGACCCCCACCCCCTTGAACCAGGGGGAGACCTGGTACTTCCCCTCTCCCAGCCCCTTGGCGAAACGGTAGCGCAACGGCGCCCGGTACTCGAACCGGTAGAAGAACCGCTTGTCCCCCCCTTGCGCTGGTTGGTTCATGGCCTGCTACATTTTTTCCCGGGTGATGATGATCTCAACCCGCCGGTTCTGGCTCCGGTTCTCCGGAATGAGGGCGTAGCGGGGTTTGGTGGAGCCGTACCCCGACGCCACGAAACGGCGGGGGTTCATCTTTTTCTCCTCCACGAAGTAGCGGACCACCGCCGACGCGCGCGACGCCGACAGCTCCCAGTTGCTGGGGAACTTCTCGGTGGCGATGGGGACGTCGTCGGTGTGCCCCTCCACGATCACCTTGTTCCCGTTCTTTTCCACGATCCGGGCCACATGGTCGAGAAACCGGCGGATCTGCGGCTTCACCGTCGCCGACCCGGCGTCGAAAAAGAGATCCCCCTCGGCCCAAAGCACCGTCCCCCGGCTGTCGGAGGTCACATGGACCTGCCGGATCAGGTTGTTCTCCTCCAGCGCCTTTTCGATCTCCTTCTCGACGGCGGGGGGCTGGTCGGACGATTTCCGCTCGATGAGCGACTTGCCACCAAAGGCGTCCCCCACTTTTTGGAGCATCCCGGCGTATTTCTCGGTCTCGCTGGAGGTGACGGCGAACAGGAGGACGAAGAAGGTCAACAGCAGGGTCACCATGTCGGCGAAGGTGATGATCCAGTCGTTCTCCGACTCCCCCTCCGCCTGCGCCTTCTGGAGGTCGAGTTTCGTGATTTTCCGGGCCATGACCGGTTACCCCTCCCCGCCGACGGTGGACTTCTTCCGGTGGTCCTTCAGGATATCGTCGTAGTGCGACTCCCGCAGGTTCGGCGGCAGGAAGGAGTTGAGCTTCCTCTCGATGATCCGGGGATTCACCCCCCCCTGGATCATCAGAAGCCCCTCGATGGCGATCCGGTTGACCAGCATCTCGTCGTCGGAGCGGGAGCGCAGTTTCTCGGCGATGGGGGTGAAAAACAGGTTGGCCGCCATGGCGCCGTAGAAGGTGGTGATCAGCGCCACCGCCATTCCGGAGCCGATGGTTCCGGCGGAGTCCTCGGACGAGCCGAGGTTGCGCAGCATCGCCACCAGTCCGATGAGGGTTCCGATCATCCCGAAGGAGGGGGCGAACTTTGACGCCTGCCGGAAGATATGCTCCCCCGAGTGGTGGCGGATCATGATCGAGTCGAGCTCGGTCTCCAGCACCTCCCGGATGACGTTGGCCGGTTGCCCGTCGACCACCAGCTCCATGCCGAGGCGGATGACCCGGTTCTCGATCCCGGCGATCTCCGACTCCAGCGCCAGCAGCGATTTCTGCCGCGCCTTGAAGGAGAGAACCACCATCAG
>JADGCD010000167.1 GCA_015229165.1 Nitrospinota bacterium
GTACAGCTTGGTGACGCGGGCTTCGGTGATGTTCCCTTCCTTGTCGATCCGGGCGACCTGCTGGCCGGCCGAAACCGAACCCCGCACGATCTTGCCGACCGCCATCCGTCCCAGGTAGTCGCTGTACTCCACCGAGGTGACCAGCATCTGGAAGGGGGCGTCGGGCTCCACGGAGGGGGGCGGCACCTTCTCGACGATGGTGTCGAGGAGGACGCTCATGTCCCCTTCGCGGATGGTGTCTTCCCGGCCGGCGAAGCCCCCCTTGGCGGAGGCGTAGACGGTGGTGAAGTCGAGCTGGGCGTCGGTAGCCCCGAGGCTTGCGAAAAGGTCGAACACCTGGTCCAGCACCCACGCCGGGCGGGCGTCGTGCCGGTCGATCTTGTTGATGACCACGATGGGGCAAAGGCCGATGTCGAGCGCGTTTTTGAGAACGTACTTGGTCTGGGGCATGGGGCCATCCACGGCGTCGACCAGCAACAGGGCGCCGTCCACCATCTTCAGGATCCGTTGCACCTCTCCGCCGAAGTCGGAGTGGCCGGGGGTGTCGACGATGTTAATCTTGATGTCGCCCCATACAACGGCGGCGTTCTTGGAGAAAATGGTGATACCCCGCTCCCGCTCCAGATCGTTGCGGTCCAGGGCCCGTTCGGCCACCGCCTGGTTCTGGCGGTAGACGCCGGCCTGCTTGAACAGGGAGTCGACGAGGGTGGTCTTGCCGTGGTCGACGTGAGCGATGACGCCGACGTTGCGAATGCGATCCTGACTCTTCATGCTTCGTTCCGCCCCGGCGAAGGGGCGCGATCCTTCCTTGTGAATGAAGCCGTTGATTATAGCGGATCGGAAGGCAGATGGGGAGGAATTCTACAGGGGGCGCGAAGTGTCAGACGCCGAAGTCCATCGTCTCGGCCAGCTCCAGCCGGTTGCGCCCCTTGCGTTTGGCCTGATAGAGGGCCTCGTCGGCCATTTTGATGAACTCCGTCGGCGCAAGAGCATGGCCGTTGAGCGGAAGGACGGCGCCTCCCATGCTGGCGGTCACATGCGGGGCGACATCTGAAGCGTTGTGGGGAAGGGCCAGCTTCTTGAGAGTCTCGCCGACGAACGTTCCGACGATGCGCAGTCCCTGCTCGTCGGCTTCGGGAAGAATCAGCGCGAACTCTTCGCCGCCGTACCGGGCCGCCACGTCGCCGGGGCGTTTGGCGCTCTTCATCAGGGCGCTCCCGACAGCGCGCAGGCAGTCGTCGCCCGCCTGATGGCCGTAGCTGTCGTTGTACTTTTTGAAGAAATCGACGTCGAGCATGATCAGCGCCATCGGCTTCTTGTCCCGGTGGGCGCGGCGCATCTCCCGGTCCAGCATCTCGTCGAAGAACCGGCGGTTCGCAAGCCCGGTGAGACCGTCCTGATTGGAGATTTTTTTCAGCTCTTTATTCGACTTTTCCAGCTCGCCCGCCAGTACCAGCAGCTTCTGTTCGCGGTTTTTCCGCTGGTCGGTCTCCTGTTTGAGCCGGAGGGCGAAGCGGACCCGCACCTGCAGTTCGATCTTTTCAATCGGTTTGTGGACATAGTCGCTGGCCCCGGCCTCAAAGGCCTTGATCAGCGACTCCCCCTCGGTGACGCCGGAGACCATGACGATGGGGACGTCCCGCAGGTTCGGGTTCTTCTTGAATTCCTTGACCGCTTCGATACCGTTCATGTTCTTCATGACGATATCCATCAGGATCAGGTCGACCGTTTCATGTGTGTCGGCGGCCAGCGTCTCCAGCGCCTGCTCCGCCGATTCGCAAGTCTCGACATTCCTGAACCCCGCGTTGGCCAGATGGGTGGTAATGAGGGTCCGGCTCATCCGGGAATCGTCGACGACGACGATGCGCATCTGTTCCAGTTGACGCATGATGACGACTACTCTGCCGTATAGGATACGCTGTTGATGTACGCCAGAATGGAGACCAGAAGTTCGCGCGCCCTCTCCTGCTCGCCGCTTTTGGCCCCCACTTCAAGCTCCCGCCCCATCTCGGTCAGCCGGGGGAAGCCGAAAGCCGCGCCGGTTCCCTTCAGACTGTGCCCGAAGATGGCGGCGTCTTTCAGGAACGCCTCCGACGACGCCCCCTCAAGCTGGCCTATATCGTCTCGAATATGGTCGAAAAACTGGGGGATAATCGCAAGCAGGTCGCCATCGACCCGAACAGTCTCTGATTCAGCATTCATTTGTGGATAATAGGTTAACATGCCGTTCATGGCAAATCCAATCCGGACAATCGACACGATCCAATACAGCGCGACGGAGGCGGACGACTGCCGCCGTTTTCGCGAGAAGGTACTTTCCTGGTACCGCGTCCACAGGCGCGATCTCCCGTGGCGGCGCAATCCGACACCGTACCGTGTGTTCATCTCGGAGATCATGCTTCAGCAGACCCAGGTGAACCGGGTGGCCCAACTTTTCCCCCCGTTCGTGCGGACGTTTCCGAGCTTCAAAAGACTGGCCGAGGCGCCTCTGGCGGAGGTTCTCCGCCACTGGTCGGGGCTGGGGTACAACCGGCGGGGAAAGTGGCTTCGGGAGGCGGCGACGATCATCCATCGGGATCATCGGGGGAGACTGCCGCGTGATCCGGCGACGCTGGTCGCCCTCCCGGGGGTGGGGAAGGCCACGGCGGCCTCCATCGCCGCCTTCGCCTACGATGAGCCGACGGTCTTTCTGGAGACCAACATCCGGGCGGTCTTCATTCACCATTTTTTCAGGGACGCCGAACGGGTGTCGGACGGTGATCTCTTGCCATTGGCGGAGGCGACCCTTGACCGCGAGGCGCCGGGACAATGGTACTCGGCGATGATGGACTACGGAACCGAGTTGAAACGGGTTCATGGCAATCCGACCCGCCGGAGCGCCGCGCACAAGCGTCAGGAGCCCTTTGAAGGGAGCCAGCGGCAGGTTCGGGGAGGGGCGCTCAAACGGCTGATCGCGTCATCCGTTCCCCTGTCGGCGAAAGCGCTCGCAAAAACCGGCGGCTTCGACCTCGCCCGGACGCAAAGGGCGCTCGATCAACTGGTCGCGGAAGGGTTGGTCACCGCGACTCCGGAAGGCTACGTCGCCGGGTCGTCCTGAACGAGGACGCCGATATACGGAAGGTTCCGGTACGCCTCGGCGTAATCGAGTCCGTAGCCGACGACGAAATGGTCGTCGATGGAGAAGCCGAGGTAATCGGGAATCACCGCCACCTCTCGGCGACCCGGTTTGTCCAGCAGCGCGCAGAGACGCACCGAGCGGACCGGCAGCGATGCGATGGTCTTCATGAGAACCGCTGCGGTTCTTCCGGTGTCGATGATGTCTTCCACCAGCAGGACATCCCGCCCATCGAGTTCGGCTGGGTCGAGGCAGTCGAAACGCACGTTTCCCGACGAGACGGTTCCGTCGCCGTAGCTGGCGGCCCGGACGAAGGCGACCCGGTGAGGGATGGGGAGCGCCCGCGACAGGTCGGCGGTGAAGAGATAGCCCCCCTTGAGGCAGCAGAGGAGCGTCAGGGGACGGTCGGCGTAGGCGCGACCGATCACTCCGGCGAGGACTCCGATCCGGGCGGCGATGGTGGTTGCGTCGATCAGGGGGGTGACGGTCGGCACGAAGACGCTCCTCGGTTGCAGGGGGTACGCCGCCCGATTATAGTGTTTCTGCATCACCGTCTGGCAGACTCTTTTCCTTCAGGAGGACGGCATGACCACTCTGATTTACCACGGCCACTCCTGCTGGGAGATATGCTCGGAAGAGGGGCGTATCCTGATCGACCCCTTCCTTTCCGGCAACAGTCTCTCGCCGACCGGGCCGGACGACTTCGACCAGCTCGACGCCATCGTTCTGACCCACGGTCACGGCGACCATATCGGCGACACCGAGCGGATCGTCAAACAAACCGGCGCCCTGGTGGTATGCAACTTCGAGATTTCCAATTATCTGGCCGCCCGCGGGTTGAAAACCCACCCCATGCAGATTGGCGGGGGGCGACGGTTCCCGTTCGGCCATGTGCGGCTGACCATCGCCCATCACGGCTCGTCCGGCCCAAGGGGGGAGTATCTGGGGGCGCCGGCCGGCGTGGTGGTCACCACCGGCGGGAAGCGGATCTACCACGCCGGGGACACGGGGCTCTTCTACGACATGAAACTGATCGGTGAGATGTACGGCCCGTTCGACGCGGCCCTGTTCCCGATCGGTGACAATTTCACCATGGGGATCGACGACGCGGTGAAAGCGGTGGAGTTCGTCGCCCCGCTCCTTGCGGCTCCGATGCACTACAACACGTTCCCTCCCATCGCCGCCGACCCGGACGATTTCGCCCGAAAGGTCATGGCGATAGGATTCAACGCGAAGGTCTTCGCCTACGGGGAGGGATGGGAACTCCCTTGAAGAGTCCACTGCGATACATCTTGGCGCTGACGCTGACCCTCGTGGCCCTCGTCTCTCCGACGCCCGTCCGGGCCGACACTGCCGTCATTCCGGTCGCTTTCGACTACGATCTCCTCCGGGCGCTGTTGGTCCAGCGGCACTTCACCGATCCGGACGAGTCGGCCGTGGCCCTTGACAAAGGAGGGGGCTGCCGGAGGGTGGTCCTCTCCCACCCCCGTCTGACGCCGCTGGGGTGGGCGTTGCGGACCACCGCCGACGTGACGGTCCGCACGGGGTTGGTGATGTTCGGGAAGTGCGTCTCTCCCGAAGTC
>JADGCD010000168.1 GCA_015229165.1 Nitrospinota bacterium
GCTGCAAGACCACGCTGAAAACCTGCCCCCACATCAACTGCGACTTCTCGATCCCCCGCAAGAAGGAGATCCTGAAGATGCTCGACGAGGGGGCCGATTACGACACGGTGGTGAAGGCGATGGTCGCCCGGTTCGGGGAGCAGATCCTCCCGGCGCCGACCAAGGAAGGGTTCAACCTGGTCGGCTACCTTCTCCCCTTCGTGGCGATCCTCTCGGTGGGGGCGGTGCTGGTCCGACAGATGGGGCAATGGGCCCGCCGGGGCAAAGCCGCCTCTCCAGAGGTTCCGGCGGCCCGACAGGGGGAAGCGCCCGACGAAGCGGTCCGCCGCAAAATGGAACAGGAACTGGCCGACTTCGACTGAGTCGAAGCGGTTTTGCGTACAGGAGTCCTTATGGCCTCGTTTGTCGAGATTCTGGTATTGCTGGCGACCCTCGGGTTCATCGCCCTTCCGTTGATGGGGCGGTTCGGCCGCCCGGCGGCGGAAGGGGTCACCGAAGGGGAACTGTCGGAGCTGCTCTACAAAAAGGACGCGGTCTACACCGCGCTCAAGGATCTGGATTTCGACCACCGGACCGGAAAGATCGACCGGGCCGACTACGAAGAGATGAAGCGCCAGTTCGAGACCGACGCCATGTCGGTCATTGCGACCATCGAGACGCTTCAGGCCGGAGGCGGCGCCGCGACCGCCCCGGAGCGGGACGCCGCCCGACGGTTCTGCGCCGCCTGCGGAAACGGGGCCAAGCCGGGGGACAAGTTCTGCGCCTCCTGCGGGACGAAGCTGGCCTGACGGCGCCGGGCGCCCTTTACCGTTTCCGGTTCCGATCCACCACCAGCGTCAGCGTCACCGGGCCCCGCTCCGTCCGGAAGCCGAAGAGGGCCAACCCCGGTTTTCCGTCGGCCCGCCACCGGGCGGCGACCATCCCTTCCGTCACCAGCGGGGTCCCGACCGGCAGGTAGCCGGCCAGCCGCGCTTTCCGGTCGTAGGCTTCGACCATCACTTCCGGCGGGCCGCCGGTTTTCATCCGGATCACGTCCTCGACCACGCCGGGGATCACCGACGTGACCCGTGCGCCGTCGGGGATCGGCACGTCGGCCGGAGGATCGCGACGAACGTCGGATGGGTTGAGGGTGACGTCGATCCGGTCGTCACCGACCGTGACGGTCCCTCCGTCGCCGGTCAGGTCGACGGCGGCTTCCTTGCCGGTGGCTTTGGTGATGGCGTCGGCGGCCCGTTTTTCGACGCTCTTTTCGACGGCGTCCGGGTCGCAGGCGGCCAGGAGGAGTAGCGCCGCCGCCGGGATAAGGGAACGGTTCAAGGGCGCCCGGACCCCGCCTCCATGAAGGAGACGGACATGAAGAACTTGCGCCCCTTGACCCGGACGACGCCGTCGGCGGCCAGGTCGCGCACGGTCCGGTAGATGGTCTTCTCGGAAACGCCGAGGCGGTGGGATATCTGGTAATAGGTGGGGCGGTTGTCCATGACGAACTCGTCCCCCACCCGGCGGCCTTCCCGGGCCATGAGGGCTTTCAGGAAGTCGGCCACCCGCTCCGCCCCGTCCATGGCGCCGAGGCGCTCGATCATCTCGTTGGCGGAGACGAGCCGCTCGATGAGCGCCCGGGAGAGGTTGACGCCGATGGCCGGATAGTCGTGGATCAACTCCACGAAGCGGCTGTTGGATATTTTGTAGAGAACCGCGTCGGCCAGCGCGACGACGGTGGCGGTGCGGGGGGCGTGGGTGAACAGGGTCATCTCGCCGATGATGTCGCCCGGCCCGATGGTATAGACGATGATCTCGCGGTTGGCGTCGTTGTCGATGATGATCTGGAACGCCCCCGACTCGACCACATAGACGGCGTCGGACTCGTCCCCCCGGTAGAAGAGGTAGGCCCCCTTGTGGGTCTTGACGGTGGCCAGCCGGGCGCGGATCGCCTCCTGGTCGCGCGGTTCGAGTCCGTCGAAGATTCCGGTCGACACAGGTGTCTCCTTGGCGTCCATCGGTCCGTCGCGCCCGTCCCCAGGGGGCAGGGTCAGCGGCTCAGCTTTCCAGGGTGTCGTTGATCAGTTTGACGACTTTTTCTTCGGTCAGCCCCTTGGCCTCGGCGATCTCGGAGACGATGAGCTTGTGGGCGTTGTCGAACACCTGCTGCTCGCCGAACGAAAGACCCTTGCCGTTGCGCAGGGCGCGAAGGTCGCGGTAGACGGCGGCCACTTCATAGATGGAGCCGCTCTTGATCTTTTCGAGGTAGGTTTTCTGGCGCTTGTTCCAGTTGGACTCGACCCCGGCCTCTCCCTCGTCGCGGAGGATCTTCATGACCTTGGGGACATCCTGCTTGCGGATGATGCGCCGCATGCCGACGGTGTCGGCGGCCCGGACGGGGGCGGTGATGGTCATGCCGCTGGCGTGGAAGCGGATGACGTAGCAGGCTTCGCAGGAGCCGGCGATGGTCTTGTCCTCGATCTGCTCGATCACCCCCAGCCCGTGCGAAGGGTAGACGATCTTGGAGCCCAGCCCGAATTTCGCGTCCGGCTTTTCTGTCGAAACCGCCACTTGACACCCCCAGTACTGATTTGCCGCCGTTAAAATTGTCAGTATACCAGATACCCTCTTTTTTCGCAAAGCAGGGGGCGGCGCCCCCCTTTTTCACTTGCGCCATGTGGCGCTTGGGGCTATGATTCCCTCTTCCTGAGCCGAAGTGGCGGAACTGGTAGACGCGCATGATTCAGGTTCATGTGGGCTACGCCTGTGGGGGTTCGACTCCCCCCTTCGGCACCACGCCCGTGCGGGTGATCCCCTGCTTACCCCCTCGACAAACAGGCGCTCCCTTCGCCGCTCCCCCGCATCCCCTTGTTTCGTATTAATACCTTCCGGTAGTCTTTTTCTCCACCGTTCCCATTTTGAACGGCATGCGCTATAGTGTCCCGAGGGTTTTTCGCCTCTCCTCCGGTTGGGCGACCGGGGTGTCAACCGGGTACATTAGGGGTATGACGATGACGCAGGACGGGTGGAAGGGGGGATTGTCTCCCGAGGAGATTCTCGACGCCCGCATCCTGCTGGTGGACGACAACCCGACCAATATCGAGCTGCTGGAGCTGATCCTCCAGGGGAACGGCTACCGGAACATCCGGTCGCTGACCAATCCGCAGGAGGTGGTCCCGCTCTACCGGACGTTCCGCCCGGATCTCCTGATCCTCGACCTGAACATGCCGTTCCTCGACGGTTTCCAGGTGATGCGCCTGCTCAAGGACGAAGAAGAGGGGGACTACCTGCCGATTCTGGTCCTGACCGCCAAGGCGGACCACGCCACCCGGATCCAGGCGCTCAAGGCGGGGGCGAAGGATTTCCTGACCAAACCGTTCGACCACGCCGAAACGCTCAACCGGATCCGGAACATCCTCGAAGTCCGGTTGCTGCACATGCAGTCGCGCCGGATGAACGTCATCCTTGAGGAGAAGGTCCGCGAGCGGACGGCGGAGCTGGAGGAGAGCCGCAAGGAGGTGATCCTGCGCCTCGGGCGTGCGGCGGAGTACCGGGACAACGAGACCGGCGCCCACATCAAACGGATGTCGGAGCTGGTCCGGATCCTTGCGCTGGCGACGGGGATGGACGAGGGGCAGGCGAACATGGTGTCGCTGGCCAGCCAGATGCACGACATCGGCAAGATCGGCATCCCGGACGCGGTGCTGCTCAAACCGGGGAAGCTGACGCCGGAGGAGTTCGACATCATCAAGACCCACCCGGGCATCGGGGGGGAGGTTCTGTCCGAAGGGAAGGCGCACCTGACGGTTCTGGCCCGGGAGATCGCCCTGACGCACCACGAGAAGTGGGACGGGTCGGGCTACCCGGCGGGGTTGAGCGGGGAGGCGATTCCGTTGGCGGGACGGTTGACGGCGCTGGCGGATGTGTTCGACGCGCTGACGTCGATCCGGCCGTACAAACGGGCCTGGTCGCACCAGGAGGCGCGGGACGAGATTGTGGCCCAGAAGGGGCGCCATTTCGATCCGCGTCTGGTGGAGCTGTTCCTCGAAAACTACGACGCCTTCTGCCGGGTCGCGGCCATCTACCCCGACTAGCCCCCTGCGCGGGCCCCCTACGCGGGGGCGACGCGACCTTCCTCACTCCCTCCCATGGCGCGTCTTCGCACCCCCGGCAGTTGAATTGATTTCCGTTCCGGGGGTACTTCGCCGCGCAACGTTCGACAGGTTAACGCCGCTGTCTCTTGGCCAAGGTCGTCCCCGCAGTCCGCTACGAGATGGCGGTGACGGTGTAGCCCGCCTCTTCCACCGCATGGCGGAGGGCGTCGTCGCTGACCTCCTCGGTGGTCTCCAGCATCGCCTTGTTCTGGTTCAGGCTCACCGACACCGACACCACTCCCGCCACCCCTTTCAGGGCTTCGGTCACATGATGCACGCAATGCCCGCAGCTCATCCCTTCGACATCGACTATCTTCGAAGCCATCGTTTCGCTCCCGTTTGCTGTCTCCCCTGATTGTATCAGAGCCCCTTCCATGCGCTCCCGTCCCACGCTACAATGGAACCCTGTGCAACGGGTAAAGGACGCCGGGTCGATGCGCTTCTGACAGACCGTTTCCGCCGGTGAAACGCCTCCCCGCAGGGGGGGCCGACAATCCTCGCCGGTCGCCTGTCGTCGCATGCCGGAAGGTCGGCCGTTCCC
>JADGCD010000169.1 GCA_015229165.1 Nitrospinota bacterium
CCTGCCGCAACGCCGCGACGATCGCCCGGACCCGCCCCGGATTCTCCGGGTGGTCGCCGGTGTGATGGGCGAGGAAGACCGGGTCGTAGTAGATGGCGGTGGTCACGGGGCCCTCTTCGGGAACGGCGCGCGGTTCATTCGGTCGGCGCCCCGACGGTGAAGGGGGACGCGAAACGTTCGTATATTTTACATATATTCCCGTCTCCCGTCGGTGGGACGTGGTTCTCTCGATGTCGGCGGCCGCGCACGGCGGCCCTCAGCAATCGCCGCCGGGGCGTCAGCCCCCTCCGCCCCCCCGGGCGGCGAAGACCAGCCAGACCGCGACCATCAGGCCGACAATGACATCCCAGACACTCATCGGTCTCTATGTTTCTTCAAAGGTATGTCGTTGACGCTTCCACAATGTGAAAGGTGACTCATCCGATAAAAGTGATGCGATCCGCCCATCACTTTCCGCCAAAGAACGAGTTATAGACAATAAATTTCAATGCGATATATGCGACCGGGGCGAATGCGGCCAGATTCCACGGTTCCGGAATGATCGGATATAACACCGCCGCAAGAAACAGGGTGGCGATAACCAGCAAGGGCAATTCATATAAATAACCGTCCCGGTTAGACAAGCCGTTCCTCACAATCACCCTTTCTTCGCGTCGGCGCAGGCGGGGACGACAAGGCCGCGCGGGCGAACCGGCGCGGCCAGCGAACAAGAGGGCCGGACCGGCCCCTTACTTATCCCCGTCAGCCAAAACCGCTGCCGCCCGCTCCGCACGAGCCGCCGTGGCTGTGGCTCCCCCCCAGGCTGGTGGCGGAGAGAATCCTCTCCCCCGCTCGTTCGCCGCACGCTTCGCACGGCTGGGTCTTGTGAGCCTCGGCCAGCGGGGTCAGCTTTTCGAACTTCGCCCCGCACCGGCTGCAAACGTATTCGTATATGGGCATTTTCCCGTTCACCGTACACTATCTTGTGACTGTTTGATGTAGAAGCATGACAGAAGATTCTCCGCTGATCGTCTCCGCCTCCCGCCGGACCGACATTTCGGCCTGGTACGCCGACTGGCTCGTCCGTCGGTTGCGGGAGGGGTTCGTCCGGGTGAAGGCGCCCTACGGCGGGAAAGAGCGGCAGGTGTCGTTGGCGCCCGCCGACGTGGCAGGCCTCGTCTTCTGGAGCCGCAATCCGGCCCCGGCTATGGGAGCGCTGTTCCCGCTGGTGGCGGCGGGGGGGAGGCCGTTTTACCTGACCGCCACCGTCACCGGCTATCCGTCGCCGCTGGAGCCGGACGTTCCGTCGCCGGAGCGGGTCATCCCGACTTTGCGCCGGTTCGCGGTCGAATACGGCCCGGCGTCGCTGGTCTGGCGATACGACCCGATTCTGCTGACCGATGCGATGACCCCGGCGTGGCATCGGGAAAACTTCGCCCGGCTGGCGGGGGCGTTGGCCGGGGCCGCCGACGAGGTGGTGGTGTCGTTTGTCGATCTCTACCGGAAGGTGGCGAAGAACCTCCCCCCGGCGCTGGCGGGGCTGGGCGTGACAGCGACGAAGCCGTCGCGTGACGAGCGGCGGGAGTTGGCCCATACCCTCGCCGCGTCGGCCCGCGAGGCCGGGATGCGGCTCACCCTCTGTTGCGAGCCGGAGTTGGTCGGCGCCGACCTGCCCCGGTCGGCCTGCGTCGATGGGGCGCGGCTGGCCAGGGTGGCGGGGGGGGCCTTCCCCCGGCTCCCCCGGCGTCCGACCCGGGAGGGGTGCGGCTGCCACGCCTCGATGGACATCGGCGCCTACGACACCTGCCCCGCCGGATGCCCTTACTGCTACGCCACGCAGAGCCGGGAGCGGGCCGCCGCTTTCCGCCGGGGGTTCGACGAAAAGGCGGAGGGACTTTTCCTTTCGCCCCCCCGGTAAAGGGGGCCGGTTCGCCGGGGCGGGTATATAATGGAAGCGTAAAGAGGCCCGCTTTTGTCCTTCTCGCACCGGGGCTGTCACGCCGAAGTCGGCCAAGCCGACGGCAGGATACGACACCGGTGGTGTGCGTCGCGGCGGGCCGGGAGGTTTGTCATGAAACGTCTGCCGATGAATCCCATGGCCGAACTGGCCTTCGCCAACGCCCACCGCGCCGGACGCCCCATCGCCACCGATCTGACTCGCCACGAGGAACGCCGCTATCAGGTCATGCTCCCGGCGAAAAAGGACGACACCCACACCCTGATGAACCGGCTCAGCCGGAGACTCTCCCGGTTCGTCCCCCGACACCGGAAAGGCTGAACGTCCCCTAGCGGCGTGGGCGGGGCGTTTGGCGCCGAACGTCCCTCTCGCGCCCGTAAAGGCTTCCGCGTGCGCCCTCCTTGAAATGGCTCGGCCCTTGGCGCTATAATGACCGTTCCCGGCTGGATCGATGGTCGACCGGCACGGGATGAGATGTTTTGGCTTTGCGACGAAGACCGCGCGGATCCCGGCAGGATGTCGAAAAACTATCTGCGTTGGCGCTGCGGTGTCGAAAGCGTGCTGGAAATGCTCACGTACTCTCGTGTACGCTCCGCTTTCCGGCCCACTTTCTCCTACCAGCGCCTGCCTCGATAACGTTTTTCTACACCCTGCCAACCCGGACCGGGACGGTTGACGCTCCATCAGCGTCCCCCCTCCTGCGCCCTTCCCGCATCGCCTTGTACGGATCGGTAGCGGGCAATGAAAAAAGTCACCGTCACCTCCCTGCGGGAGATGAAATCCCACGGCCAGCGGATCACCGCGCTGACCGCCTACGACTACCCGATCGCCACCCTCTTGGACGCCGCCGGAATCGACATCGTCCTCGTGGGGGACTCCCTCGGCATGGCGTTCCGGGGGGAGAGCAGCACGCTGGGTGTCACCGTAGAGGACATCGCCTATCACACCCGCGCCGTCCGCCGGGGGGTCAAACGGGCGTTCCTCGTGGCCGACATGCCGTTTCTCTCCTCCCACGGGGGGTTGGAGACGACCTTGAACAACGTCCGCCGCCTCATGGCCGACGGGGCCGAAGGGGTGAAGATCGAAGGCGCCACGCCGCAACTGTTGGGCGCCATCGCCCGCCTCACCGAGGCGGGGATTCCGGTGATGGGGCATATCGGGCTCACCCCCCAGTCGGTCCACCAGCTCGGCGGCTACCGGGTGCAGGGGAAAGACGACGACGCGGCCCGCCGGATCGTCGAGCAGGCGCGGGCTCTGGAAGAGGCGGGGGTCTTTGCCATCGTGCTGGAATGCGTTCCCGACGACCTGGCCGAGAAGGTGACGAAAAACGTCACCGTCCCCACCATCGGCATCGGCGCCGGAGCCGGGTGCGACGGACAGATTCTCGTCATCACCGACCTGCTGGGCCTCGGCGACGGGACGCCCCCCAAGTTCGTCAAGCGGTACGCCGACCTGAGAGGGGTCATCTCCGACGCGGTGGCCGGATTCGCCGCCGACGTCCGCCACGGCGCCTTCCCCGACGCGGCCCACAGCTATGGCCCGACGCCGCGTCGGTTGAAGGCGCTATAGGGGAGAGGGGCGCCGCAGGAGAACAGCCGCAAGGCTGCCCGCCGCCGCCCATAGCTATGGGCCAGCCCCGAGGCGGTTAAAGGCGCTTTGAGAGCCGCAACGTGCCGAGGTGCAAATGACTTGCCCCGACACCGGGGGTATGCTATGGTCTATCGCTTGATATATCCGAAACATCGATAGCGAGTGACCCGGAATGAAGAAGACGGACTTTACCGAGATCAAGAAGATCTTGAAGAAGCGGCGGGCCCTCCTCCTCCACACCGACAAGAACCTGGACAAGGACATTCAGGGGGAGATCGAGGAGCGGCACGGCGACGACGTGGACATCGCCGAGGCCGACACCGAGCGGGAACTCTCGTTCTTCCTGAAAAACAAAGGGCAAGGTGAGATCAAGCTGATCGACGAAGCCCTCGACCGGATCGAACAAGGCGAGTATGGCGTCTGTGGCGAGTGTGGCGAGGATATCCCCAAAAAGCGGCTGGAAGTCCTCCCCTACTCCATCTACTGCGTCAACTGCCAGTCGCAGATCGAATCCCAGGCCGAGATGAGCGCCTCGGAATAACGGACCAGCATTCAAAAAGGAACGAAATGTTCAACACCGAACTTTACGCGGCCGCCGCCGCCAAGATCCCGGAGAAATATCTCCTTACCAACCTGGTCTCCATGCGGGCCCGCCAGATCCAGGACCGCACCTCCGACCCGATGATCGACCCGACCGACCTCTCCCCCATCGACATCGCCCTCAAGGAGATCGCCGAAGGGCTCCTGACCCACCAGTGGGGCGAGGAAGAGGCCGAGAAGAGCGACGCCGAAAAACTCTTCGGCTAAGGGGTAGGGAAGATGGGCGAGGAAGAGGCGCGCGGCGATCAAGGCTTCGCCTTCGTCGACAAACGGCGACGGTACGAAGAGGAGGAGAGCTCCGCCCCGCCGCCTGCCCCCGCCGCCCCGGCGCGCCCCGTCGCTCCTGCCTCTGCGGAGGACGACCCCTTCTCGCCGGAGGAGCGGGCCGCTCTCGACGACGCCGCACACACCTACGCCCACGCCTCCAAAGGGGCTGCCAAGGCCCCCGGCATCGACTTTCCCACGTTCATCCTGTCGCTGGCCTCCTCGGCGGCGGCCCATCTGGGGGGGCATCAGGACCCGGTTTCGGGGCGGGTGTCGGTGAA
>JADGCD010000016.1 GCA_015229165.1 Nitrospinota bacterium
TCCGGCTGACGGCGCCGTCGATGACCATGCCGATCATCGGCCAGTAATGGTAGGCGCGAAGGGTGGCGACGTCCCGTTTGGAGAGGGGTACCGTCAACCGTTCGCCAAATTCCTTCTCCACCTCGGCGAACCGGGCCGATCCCTCGAACTTGGCCAGCGCCCGGCGGGCCTCCTCCAGCGCCGCCGGGGGGGTGGGGGGGGCGCTTCCCTTCTCGAACTCCCGCAGGACAAGCCGGTGGGCCTGCCCGGTCTGGACGGTGTAGGCGCCGGTCATCAGGTCGAAAGAGCTCTTCAGCACGTCGGCCACCTTGGCCGAGGCCCGGTCGTCCAGGTCGTAGAGGTCCAGCGCCTGCTCCTGCGTCGTCTGGCGGATCTTTTCGGTGGAGAGGGTGTCTTCGATGAGCAGGTCTTCGGCGGCCCGCACGTTCCGGGGGGCGATGGAGTCGACCGGATAGACGGTCACGGCGGTCCGCCCGGTGGGGGTCATGATGATGGCCAGAAAGAGGGCGGTGACCAGCAGCAGCGCCACGGCCTTCGGGTCGATCCGCCCGCCGAACCACCCCGGCTCCGGCGTGTCGGGCCTCTTGCCCCCCCCCCGGGGGACCAGGGAGGCTGCGTCCTTTTTCTTGAAGGCGTCGAAGTCGATGATCTGCCCGGGAGGGGTCATGGCGTCGTGGCGCCCCCGTCGGGGGCGAGCAACTCCAGTTGCCGGGCGTGGGCCTCGTAGGCCTGCACGATGCGGCGGACCAGCTCGTGCCGGACCACGTCCCGGTCGGTGAATTCGATGAAGCGGATCCCCTGGGTCCCCTGCAGGACTTCCCGCACATGGACCAGCCCCGACACCTGCCGGGGGGGGAGGTCGATCTGGGTGATGTCGCCGGTGATGACCACCTTGCTGTTGAGCCCGAGCCGGGTCAGGAACATTTTCATCTGCTCCCGGGTGGCGTTTTGGGCCTCGTCGAGGATCAGGAAGGAGTCGTTGAAAGTCCGCCCCCGCATGTAGGCCAGGGGGGCGATCTCGATGAGCCTCTGCTCCAGCAGCCGGGCCACCTTCTCGGCGTCGAGCATGTCGAAGAGGGCGTCGTGGAGCGGGCGAAGGTACGGGTCGATTTTCTCCTCCAGCGTGCCGGGGAGGAACCCGAGCGACTCCCCCGCCTCGACCACGGGGCGGGTCAGGACGATCCGCGACACCCGTTTCTTCAGCAGCGCTTCGACCCCGGCGGCCATGGCAAGGTAGGTCTTGCCGGTGCCGGCGGGGCCGATGGCAAGGGTCACGTCGAACCGCTGCATGGCGAACATGTATTCCCGCTGGATCAGCGACCGGGGGGCGATCTCCCGCTTCCCGGTGACGATCCGGACCTCTTCGGAGAAGACCTCCCGGATCCGGATGGAGGGGTCGTCGGCGAAGGCGTGGATGATGAACTTGAGGGCCGCCTCGTCGAAGGCCCGCCCCAGATCGACCAGCTCGAAGAGCTGGCGCAGGAGCGACTCGGCCTGCTGGGTCAGAGCGGCATCTTCTCCCCGGATGCGCAACTCGTCCCCCCGGACCAGGAGCTGCACGTCGAACCGCTTTTCGATCCGCCGAAGGTTCTTGTCGTTCACCCCGGCGATGGCCTGCAAACTCCCGACGCTTTCGATGATCAGCTCGGTCACGGGTGGGCTCCCGGACGGGACGGGGGGCGGCTCATGACCGGCGCTCCGCCCGCCGGACGACGGGGAGGAGGCTCCCCCGGTTTGGGATACAATGGCGCAGGGTCTTATCCTTGTTTCTTTGTTGGGAGAGCGGGAAAGCCACCTTTTTACCCGTACGCATGGATTTTGTGCCTCGGGGGAGAGGCTGTCAAGAGGCCGACAGGGGCCGCTGGAGTGTCGATTCATAGCATGCGCGTTTTCAATGGATAACCGGGACGATACAACCCCTCTCTTCTCCGGGGGAAGGCCACCGGGGCCGCTGGCCGACCGGATGCGCCCCCGCTCCCTTGGTGAATATGTGGGGCAGTCGACCCTGCTGGGGCCGGGGCGTCCCCTGTCGGCCCTCATCGCGTCGGGGCAGGTTCCGTCGCTGATATTCTGGGGTCCGCCGGGAACCGGCAAGACGACGCTGGCCCGGATCGTCGCCGGCAAGGGGGAGGCGGCCTTCATCGAGGTCTCCGCCGTGGGGGCGGGGGTGAAGGAGCTGCGCGACGCGGTGGAGGAGGCCCGGCGGCAATGGCGGGTCCACCGCCGCCGGACGGTCCTCTTCATCGACGAGGTCCACCGCTTCTCGAAGGTGCAGCAGGACGCCATCCTCCCCCATGTGGAGTCGGGGCTTCTGACCATCATCGGCTCCACCACCGAGAACCCGGCCTTCGAGGTGATCCCGGCGCTGCGCAGCCGCTGCCGCATCTTCCGCCTGACCGGGCTGACCTTCGACGAGGTGGTATCCATCGTCCGGGGGGCGTTGGCCGACCGGGAGCGGGGGATCGAAGGAGATCTCTCCGACGAAGCGGTGGAGCGGATCGCCCAACTCTCGGGGGGGGACGCCCGGGCGGCGCTGAACCTGCTGGAGGCGTCGGTCACGGCGGCGGGCGAGGCGCCGGTGACGCCCCAACTGGTGGAGGAGCTGGCCCGCGACTCGGCGATCCTTTACGACAAGCAGGGGCAGGAGCATTTCGACCACGCCAGCGCGTTCCAGAAGTCGATGCGTGGCTCCGACCCGGACGGGGCGGTCTACTGGCTGGCGAAGATGCTGGCCGGGGGGGAGGACCCCCGGTTCGTGGCCCGGCGGCTGATCGTGACCGCCAGCGAGGATGTGGGGCTGGCCGACCCGACGGCGCTGCTGGTGGCGATGGCGGCGGCGGAGGCGGTGGAGCGGCTCGGCATGCCGGAGTGCCGCATCCCGCTGGCGCAGGCGACGCTGCACATCGCCACGGCGCCCAAGAGCAACAGCGCCATCAACGCCGTCGACGCGGCGATGAACGCGATTACGAAAGAGGGGGCTTCCCATCCCCCCCCCGACCACCTGAAGGACGCCCATTACGTCGACGCAAAGAAATACGGGTTCGGCCGGGGCTACCGCTACCCGCACGATTTCCCCGGCCACTGGGTGGCGCAGCAATACCTGCCGGACGCGCTGAAGGGGCGCCGCTTCTACGAACCGGGGGAGCTGGGCCGGGAAAAGCCGGTCAAGGAGTGGCTCGACCGGCGAAGAGGGGGAGAAGAGTAGGACGTTCTTTCTTTGAAAACCTGGTCACCCCGGAACTGAAACCAAATCAAAAGACCGGGGTGGGAAAGAACCAAAGAAACTTTCCCTCGTTTCTCTTTTGGGGCCGAAGACGCCCCCGAAAGAGAAACGAAGAAAACCCGCTGCGATTCGCTCTTCCCGTGAAAGAAGATCCACCCCCATCCCCCAGTAACCAGCCGACCCTCTCATCGCTACATTCCGCATATACTTCCCCACTTGCCAGCGAAGGCGTCATGACCAAAGAGGGGCGAACGTTTTTCGGACTGGCGTTGCATTTCTCTCAGACGATCCGGGCCAGCAGGTCGTTGAGGAGGCGCCATCCCCGGGGGGTGGTTCGCAGGCGGTCGCCGACGATTTCCAGCCAACCGTCTTCCAGCGCCCCGTCGATTCCCGGCCCCTTCAGGTCGGCGGTGAAGGGAATCCCCTCGGCCAGCCGAAGCCCCATCATCAGACGTTCGGTCCGCCGCATTCCGGCGGTCACCCGCTCGGTCTCCGCCACCGCCGCGCCGCTCTCCCCCACCCGGCCCAGCCACGACGTGAGGCTCTTCACGTTCGCCCAGCGGACCCCGTTCACCAGCGAGTGGGCCCCCGGCCCGACGCCGAGATAGTCGCGCAGCTCCCAGTAGCCAAGATTGTGCAGGCAGGCGGCGCCGGGGCGGGCGTAGTTGGAGATTTCGTAGTGGACGAAGCTGTGGGCCCGCAGGATCGCCTCGGTGGCGTCGAACATCCGCTCCCCGGCCCCGTTCACGATCACTTCCCCCCGTTCCACCATGCCGAAGAGGGGCGTGTGCGGCTCCACCGTCAGTTCGTAGGCCGACAGGTGGTCGGGGCCCCAGTCGAGAACCTCCCGCAGCGTGTCGGCCCACTCCCGCTCGGTCTGTTCCGGCAGGGCGAACATCAGGTCGACCGACCGGTGTGGGAATCGGGCGCCCTTGAGCGCCTCGAACGCCTGCCGCCCCTGGGCTGCGGTATGAATCCGCCCCAGGGTCGCCAGATCCCCGTCGGCGAGGGACTGGATTCCAAGACTTGCCCGGGTGACCCCCGCCAGCCGCCAGGCCAGCGCCTTCTGGGGCGTCACCGACTCGGGGTTCATCTCAAGGGTGATCTCCCCGTTGCGGGCGAAGCGGAACTCCTGCTTCACCGTCGCCACGATCCGGGCCACCTGCTCCCCCTCCAGGAGCGAGGGCGTCCCGCCGCCGAAGAAGAGGGAGACCACCGGCCGCCCCCTCAGCGCCCCGGCCTGTCCGGTCAGCTCTTTGACCACCGCGTCAACGTAGTCGTCGATCCGCTCCTCTTCGTTCTCCACCGAGTGGAAATCGCAGTAGACACATTTCTTCCGGCAGAAGGGGACGTGGACGTAGATGCCGGCCGCCTCCGGGGCGACCGTGGGGGCCAGTCCGTCAGGACGCATGGGAGAGCTCCCCGGCCCAGGCGCCGAGGCGCCCTTCGGTGATGGCGGCGCGAATCTCTTCGATCCGTCGCCGGTAGAAGGCAAGGTTGTGGATCGTGTTCAAGCGGAGCCCCAGAATCTCGTTGGCCGTGAAGAGGTGGCGCAGGTAGGCGCGGCTGAAGGTGGCGCAGGTGTAGCAGTCGCAGGCCGGATCGAGCGGCCCCGGATCCGTTGCAAAGCGGGCGTTCTTGATGGAAAACTTCCCCTCCGACGTGAAGAGGGTGCCGTTGCGCGCGTTGCGGGTCGGCATGACGCAGTCGAACATGTCGACCCCCCGGGCCACGCAGCGAACCAGGTCGTCGGGGGTTCCGACCCCCATCAGGTAGCGGGGGCGGTCCACCGGAAGGAACGGCTCCGACGCGTCGATCATGGCGCCCATCACCTCCCGCGACTCCCCCACCGAGAGCCCCCCGATGGCGTAGCCGTCGAAGCCAAGCGACGTGATCTCCTGCGCGCTTTGCCGACGGAGTTCGGCGTCAAACCCCCCTTGCGTGATGCCGAAAAGGGCCTGGTCGGCGTGGCGCGTTCGGGCCGCAAGACACCGTTCGGCCCACCTGGTGGAGCGGTCGGAGGCCTCCTTCGCGTAGGCGATATTCATCTCCGGCGCCACCGGCTCGTCGAAGGCCATGATGATGTCGGCCCCGAGCGCCTCCTGAATCCCGATGGAGCCCTCCGGCGTTAAAAGATGGCGCGACCCGTCCAGATGGGAGGCGAAGGCGACCCCCTCTTCGGTGATTTTGCGCAAATCCTTCAGTGAGAAGACCTGGTATCCCCCCGAGTCGGTGAGCAGCGCCCCGTCGAACCCCATGAACCGGTGGAGACCCCCGAGATCGCGGATCGTCTCATGCCCCGGGCGAAGGTAGAGGTGGTAGGTGTTTGCCAGCGCCAGCCCGAAACCGAGCCGGGTCACGTCGTCGGGGCCGAGGGTCTTCACCGTTCCCTGCGTCCCCACCGGCATGAAGACCGGCGTCTCGATGACCCCGTGGGGGGTGACGAACGAACCGCGCCGTCCCTTGGAGGTCGGGTCGGTGGCGGTGACGCGAAAGTTGAGAAACATGCGGGGGATTGTATCAGGAGCCGCGACGGACGGTGCGGAAGTTTGCGCCCCCGGATCGTGATCGTGGGAAGGGACTTGATCGGTCACGACCGAGCCCACGGAAGGTGTGGTGAGTAAGGGGAGGAAGAGAGCAGGCGCAAGCCTGACCGGCAGGAGAGGGGGGCGTTCACCGGGCAAGGCGCAGGCGGCGAAGTACCCCCGGAATGGAAACCGGTTCAACCACCGGGGGTGCGAAGACGCCGGATGTTTATGGAAGCGGAGGGAAGAGGACAGGCGTGCGCCTGTCAGGCGACGAACTTTTTGACCATGTCGACGAAAGCCTCCTGCGCCAGCGGTTTGAGGACGAAATCGTCCGCGCCCAGCGCCATCGCCTTCGCCCGGGTCTCCGGCTGGTCGTCGGCGGTGATAACCATGAAAGGAATATGCGCCATCGTCGGGTCGTTGCGGGTTTTGGAGAGGAACGTCAGCCCGTCCATGTCCGGCATCATGATGTCCGAGACGATCACATCCGGGCGTCCCTGTTCGAGCATGGCCTTGAGGGCGCTCTTGCCGTTGTCGGCCTCCATGATCTCGAGATCGAGCCCGGTCAGGTATTCGGCCAGCAAGATACGGACGATCTCCTCGTCGTCGACGAGGAGGAGCCGCTTTTTGCCGTCCGGTCGATAGGCCATATGTCCACAAACCCCCTGCGGGGTCTGGTCCCTTTGTTGTCGCCACCACATACGCCCCCGCCCGACGGCGGGGACGACCGATTACCGTATACTATGATACGGCACGTGGGGCCGATTGCGGCAAGAGAAATGTCATGCGCCAAAACGGGGAGACGCCGGTGAACCAGCGGGAAGAGGGGACCACCCCCATGATCGACTTCGCAAAACGGGGGGGGACCATCCCGGTGGTGGTCCAGAGTGTCGTGGATGCAACGGTGCTGATGCTCGGCTACGCCAACGCCGCCGCGCTGGAAAAGAGCCTCGCCACCGGTTACGCCACCTTCTGGTCCACCTCCCGCAACGAGCTTTGGACCAAGGGAGAGACCTCCGGCGACCTGTTGCGGGTGGAGGAGATACGGGTCGACTGCGACCAGGACGCCCTTCTTTACCGCGTGACCCCCCTGGGCGCAGGCGCCTGTCATACCCGCGAGCCGAACGACGGGGCGGCGCGGAAAAGCTGCTTTTACCGGGCCTTCGACGGCATCGAGCGACTTGGCCCCGTTGGATGAAAGCTATCGCCGGTTGAGAGAGAACGTCCCCGCCCCCGGCGCAAGACCGTCAGGAGTGTCACCCGTAGAAAGCTGCGACGCGGATAGCCACACCGAGCCGATGGAGCGGGGGCATGGAATACGGGAAGCGGATCAAGTGTCGAGCGGTCAAGAAACCGTTGGCAAACACTTAAATAACCGCTAGAATTGTGGGCTATGCGCATGACCTATCATAATCAGCCGGTTGACAGGGAAGCCCCCCGTGCGGGGCGTAACGGTTCGTCATGTTTTTGAAGACCCATCGCTTCGTCGCCCCCCTTCTCCTGATCGGGTCGCTTCTCCTGTTGATGGCTCCCCCGGCGCTGGCGCAGGAGGAGGAAGAGCCGTCGCTGGAGCAGTTCGTCTGGGGAAAAGGAACCAGCGTCGAAGATGGCGACACCCTGACCATCAAGGACGACCGGGGAAAAGCGATCCGGGTGCAACTGGCCTATCTCGACGCCCCCGATCTCGACGTGAAGTCGGGCGAGGCCCAACCGCTCCACGCTGAATCGAAGAAAAAGCTCGAAGAGCTGACTCTCGGAAAAGCTCTTATCGTCGAGAAGTTGGAAGTCGACCGCTTCGGCAGAATCCTCGGCATGGTTTTTCTCGACAAACTCAACGTCAATCTGGAAATGCTCCGGCTTGGACTGGCCGAAATCTACTTCCCGGTCCGCGTCCACCCCGAGCGATACAACGCCTACTACATCACCGACTTCCGCCAGACTGAAGCCCGGGCCAAAGAACGGAAAGTCGGCATCTGGGGCCGCCCGGACTATGTCTCCCCCTACCAGTTCCGGCGCCGTATCGGCGGAGCCGGCGGCTGAAGGGATCTCCCCGTTTCGCCTCTACCTCCCGCTCGGGCGTAGGGGGGCGGCGACCGCCTGTGATACCCTTGTTCCCCTGAAACGACCCACCTCCTTCGCAAAGGAACCGACACAATGAGCGAACACAAACCGGCCGGACACCCCGGCGGCCATCCCGGCGGCAAACCGGGGGGGCATCCCGGCGACTCCTTCGACGCCGAAGCGGTCACCGACATCACCGAAAAGGGACGGGACGGGCAACGCTCCGACCGGCGTCTCTTCGTCCAGCTTCTGGCCTTCGACGGCTGCGACGACGAAGGAGCCCTTGTCGAGGCGCTGAAAGCCTCCGGCATGGAGGCGGTCCTTTACGCCAACGTGGCCAACCCCACCGGCGTGGCGCTGGTCACCATGACCGAAGACCCGGCCTTTTTCACCGAGACCTTGCGCCCCTTCCTGCGAAGCGGCCCTTTCGCCCACCTGATCCTCGATCCGGCCTTCACCATGATGGGGCGGACCTATTCGCTGGGGCACGAGGAGAACCTGGAAGACTGGCTCCTTACCCACACCCGGCGGGTCAGCCGCAACCCGGCCTGGCCCTGGGCGGTCTGGTATCCGCTGCGGCGCAAGGGGGAGTTCGCCCGGCTGGAGCCGATGAAACAGGGGATGATCCTGATGGAGCATGGCCTCATCGGCAGGGCCTTCGGGAGCAAGGACTACGCCCATGACATCCGCCTCTCCTGCGTCGGCATGGACACCAACGACAACGACTTCGTCGTCGGCCTGACCGGCAAGGATCTGTTCCCGCTGGCGAAGGTGGTGGAGGCCATGCGCAAGACGGTCCAGACCTCCACCTATCTGGAAAACCTCGGCCCCTTCTTCATTGGCCGGGCCATCTACCAGAAGCCGCTGGCCTGATCCTTTCGCCCTCCCGTCCCTGAGACCCTTGGCAGTCTCCGGGACAGGGAGGCGCCCTCACCGGTGTCCCCTTCCCGCCCCGCTCCCCTGCGCGCAGTGGTTGTCATGTTCCCGACAAGGGGCTAAACTGGAAGATCAGTTCTAAATTGCAACGCCCCGACCGTTCGGGCCGGACAAGCTATTACGGAGGTTTGCGACACATGATCGGAATTACCGCTCTCTACTGCGACAGCGAGAACGAAGGGGACGCCATCCGCTACGGACGCCAGTCCCACGGCATGAAGGCGATGCCCAACGCCCACACCGTCCCCAAATCGTCCCGCGAACGACGGCCCGTGACGGCGTGGAACATCACCCGCACCTGCAACCTGAAGTGCATCCACTGCTACACCGACTCGGAAGAGAAGGCCTATGGCGGCGAGCTGACCACCGAGGAGGGGAAAAACCTCCTCACCGACTTGAAGGAGTTCGGCATCCCGGCGGTTCTCTTCTCCGGCGGCGAGCCGCTCGTGAGGAAGGACATCTGGGAGCTGGCGGGCCACGCCAAGGCGATCGGCCTTCGGATGACCCTCTCCACCAACGGCGTCCTGATCGACGAAGAGGTGGCGCAGAAGATCAAGGACCACGGCTTCACCTACGTCGGCATCAGCCTCGACGGGCTGGAGGATGTCAACGACCACTTCCGGGGGAAGGCGGGCGCTTTCTCCAAGGCGGTCCGGGGCTTCCGCAACTGCGTGGCGGTGGGGCAGAAGGTGGGCCTCCGGCTCACCCTGACCCGCCACAACTTTGAAAATCTCCACGGGATCTTCGACTTCATCGAGAAGGAAGGGGTCCAGCGGGCCTGCTTCTACCACCTGGTCTACTCGGGCCGGGGGGCGCAGATTTCCGACGAGGATCTGACCCACGAGGAGACGAGGAAGGCGCTGGACATCATCATCGAGCGGACCAACGACTTCCACAAGCGGGGGCTGCACAAGGACATCCTGACCGTGGACAACCACGTGGACGGGCCCTACCTCTACATGAAGATGCTCCAGACGAAACCGGAAGCGGCGGCGAAGGTGAAGGAGATGCTGGAGTGGAACGGCGGCGGGCGCTATTCCTCCGGGGTCTCGTTCGGCGATGTCGATTTCAACGGCAATGTCCACGCGGACCAGTTCTGGATGAGCCACTCGCTGGGGAATGTCCGGGAGCGGCGGTTCTCGGAGATCTGGCTGGACGAGAGCGAGCCGGTGATGAAGGTGCTGAAGAACCGGCTGGAGAACCTGAAGGGGAAATGCACGAAGTGCAAGTTCCTGATGATGTGCGGCGGCTCCATGCGGGTGCGGGCGGACGCGGTCTACGGGGACGTCTGCGCCCCGGACCCGGCCTGCTACCTGACCAACGAGGAGTGCGGCGTCAGCGAGGCGGATATGGCGGAGCTGATCGCCAAGGGAGAAGGGTACCCGGTGCCGGAACACCTGCTGAAAAAATCGGGCAAAAGCTCAATGCAGTCCTTCGCCTCCGGCCCGACCGCGCAGGAATAGGACGAGGATCTTCTTTCTCCCCCCGGCAATTGATCTGGTTTCAGTTCCGGGGGGACGTGGTCTCTTGAAAGAGAAAAGAAGCAAAAGAGAACTTTGCCTCACACGCCTCCGGGGGACCCCAAAGAGTCCCCCGGCGGCGCGTGAAGGGAAGGCCTCATTCGATTCGTTCCTTTCAACAGAAACGATGGTCATCATCCCACCCGGCGGGGCAGGCCGGGAGAAGCGAACGCGAGCATGAGTCATCCCCACGGCGGCGACGGCACGATCAAGAAGGCCTACCACGGCATGAAGGAAGGCTCCGGCGATCCGGTGGCCGCCATGGCCAAGGCATTCATGGAGAACAAGGAGGCCCAGTTGCGCCTCGTCTTCTGGGAGACCACCGCCGGGTGCAACCTGGAGTGCATCCATTGCCGTCGGCTGGAGGTGTCCCACAAGTTGATGGAGAGCGATCTCTCCACGGAAGAAAGCAAACGGCTCATCGACCGGATACGGGCCACGGGGGAGTGCATCCTCGTCCTCTCCGGCGGGGAGCCGCTGATCCGCCCCGACATTTTCGAGCTGGCCCGCTACGCCGCCGACGTGGGGCTGACGGTGGCGTTGGCCACCAACGGGACGATGGTGACGCCGGAGATCGCCAAGAAGATAAAGGAAAGCGGCATCCAGCGGGTGTCGGTCTCGCTGGACGGCGGCGACGCGGCGACCCACGACGCCTTCCGCAAGCTTACCGGCTCCTTCGACAAAGCGGTGCGGGGGATCAAGAACATCCAGGCCGAAGGGGTGGAGACGCAGGTCAATTCCACCATCGCCAAACACAACATCCACCAGCTCGAACAGATTTACGACAACGCCGTCAACTTGGGCTGCATGGCGCTGCATATCTTCATGCTGGTGCCGGTGGGGTGCGGCGTGGAGATCGAAGAGAGCCAAAGCCTCGACGCCGTCAGCTACGAGCGGGCGTTGAACTGGTTCTACGACAAGAGCAAAGAGGGAAAGATTCAGACCAAAGCCACCTGCGCCCCGCACTATTTCCGGATCATGCGGCAACGGGCCGCGCAGGAGGGGCTGGAGGTGACGCCGAAAAACTACGGTATGGCCGCCATGACCAAGGGATGTCTCGCGGGGCAGTCGATCTGTTTCATCTCGCACAAGGGGGAGGTCTTCCCCTGCGGCTATTTCCCGCTGGAAGTGGGGAACGTCCGCCGGACCGATTTCAAGGAAATCTGGGAGAAGGGGGAGGCGTTCGTTAAGTTGCGCGACGTTGGGAACCTGACCGGCAAATGCGGCGCCTGTGACTACAAGAGCGTCTGCGAAGGGTGCCGCGCGCGAGCCTACTTCTACACCGGCGGCGACTACCTGGCCGAAGAGCCCTACTGCATCTACGAACCGCCGGGATGGGCGGTCAAAAAGGCGATGGAGGAGATGGCGCCGTAGGGCGCTTTTCTCCGCTGACGCGAGGGACGAAGCCCCCATTCGCTTCGCGGGGAAGCTCTCTTCGCGCCGCTTCCCCCGGTTTGCTACTCCTCAATAAAGTAGTCGCTATCCAGCTTCTTGATCTCGTAGGACTCCTTCAACGCCACGCCGACGTTGTGGTCGAACATCAGATTCGCCAGCCGTTGCCCATCTATGAGGATAACCCGCGTGTCTATTTTTGCCGCATAATCACGCGCTTCGCTTGAGAACGTCGATGTTGTAATGAAGACCCCTTTCTTGGCCCGTTGCCCTTGCAATGCGCCAACAAACTTCTGGATTTCAGGGCGACCGACGACCGTCCCTTCCCATCGCTTGGCCTGAATATAAATCTGGTCGAGGCCGAGCTTGTCCTCGGAGATAACCCCGTCAATTCCTTCATCACCAGACTTGCCTGTTGCGAATCCCGTTTTTTCCCCGGCGGCGCCGTATCCCATGGCCTGAAGAAGGTTAACAACAAGCCGCTCGAAGAACGCAGGTGAGTTCTTCGTGATTTCGGCAAGAATGTCCGAGACAAGAGTTTGTCTAAGCGCCTTATACCCGGAATCCAGCAACTCCTCCGGCGTTTTTGATTCAAGCGCCAGCTCCTCATCCTGCTCCCTTGCGTCGTCATCATCGGTCTTAACAGCGTGCCATTCTGCGAATTCGGGGATCGAGCGCAAGTCGCGAACGCGAAGTTCTACAGGATCGGAGGCAAGCAACCTTCTTCCTGCATCGGTGATTTGAATAACCGCTCGTTCTGGCTGGAAAATGAACCCGGCCTTTTTGAGATACGTCTTCGCCCATTGGACACGGTTCGTCATAATCGCCTGCCTGCCACTCGGGAGCAGGATAGCCCGTTCCTCATCGCTTAACCTGAATTGATTGGAAAGTGATTCGACCGCTTCTTTTCCCGTATGGGGCAAGCCATCCGCAAGGAAACGGAGTAGAGGCAGGAAACACTGTTGGAAATCGGGAATGGCCACAGGTATGCTCCAGTCTATTATTTGCACACGCTCCCCCATCATAGCTGAATTCCAATGCCGCCCCGCCCTCTTTCCCCGCTTTCATCAATCATGCTAGCGTGGAAAGAATTCCTTATCGATGGAGCCTATGCCATGAGCGCGGTTACGGTGTCGCCGAAGTATCAGGTGGTCATTCCAAAGGAAGCGCGGGCGGCGTTGAACATCCGACCCGGCGATAAATTGGAGGTCTTCCCCTACAACATTCGACTGGAACTCGTGCCGGTCCGCCCGGTGTCCGACTTGCGGGGGTTTCTGAAGGGAATCGACACCACCGTCAATCGGGAAGCGGACTGAATCAGGTTATCCGGTTGGCGTCCGCTTCTTCGATAAGCGACAATAGGCGAACGCGCACCATATCCCGAGGGCCCCATGGCGAAAAACCGGAAACAGCGGTCGAAGAAGGTCGGGCTGGCGCCGGGGAGCATCGGCCCCATCGGCGACGCCCCCCGGGAGGACGCCCGGGTCACGTTTACCGAGTACGACCAGCAGACCGCCGTCACCCGCCCCTTCTCCGGCGTGGCGCTCCCTCCGCTTCCTCCCCCTCCCGGCGTGGTCCGGTGGATCGCGTCGGAAGGGGTGGGCGACCACATGCTGCTGGAGTCGCTCGGGCGGCTCTACGGCATCCATCCCCTCACCCTCGAAGACATCGCCACCGCCGACCAGCGCCCCAAACTGGAAGACTTCGGCGACTACCTCTTCCTGACCTTCAAGGCGGTCTACATGGAGGCCGACGAGATCGCCATCGAGCAGGTGGCGCTCCTCCTCCTCCCCGGCTGCGTCGTCTCGTTCGTGGAGCGCCCGGGCGCCCTCTTCGCCCACGTGGCCGACCGGATCGCCAACGCCCGGGGGCAGATCCGCCAGCGGGACGCCGGGTATCTGGCCTACGCCCTGCTCGACGCGGTGGTCGACCGCAGCTTCGAGGTCATCGAGCGGATGGAGGACCACCTGGAATCGTTGCAGGAGGAGGCGGCCCGCCGCCCCACGTCCAAACTCCTGCGGGAGATCCAGCGCGTCCGCCGGGAGGCGATCCATGTCCGCCGGGCCATCCGCCCGATGCGGGAGGTGATCGCCTCGATGGCCCGGGAGGGGCGCCTCGTGGGGAGCGACAACAAGGTCTTCCTGCGGGACGCGCTGGACCATGTGGTCCACGCCGTGGAGGCGCTCGACGCCGCCCGGGAGTCGGCCGACCAGCTGATGGACGTCTACCTCTCCGGCGCCTCCAACCGGATGAGCGAGGCGGTGACCCGGCTGACCTCCATCGCCACCATCTTCATGCCGCTGACCTTCATCGCCGGGGTCTACGGCATGAACTTCCACGACATGCCGGAGCTTTCGTGGCGTTACGGCTATCCGATGGCGCTGGGGCTGATGCTTCTGTCGGCGGTGGCGATGATCTTCTTCCTCCGCCGACAGGCGCGCAAGTGACCGGCGTCGGCCATCTGTCCTTCCCCTTTCCCCGCCGACCGGCTACCATGCGCGGTGAAGCTTTCGTACCCCGCTCCCCACACTGACGACCGCGAAAGGGACCATGTTCACGACCCCGCCCGAACCCCGCGCCTGGCTGGCCAACGACCGGATCCAACTGGTGATCCTGAGCGTCCTCTCCCTCTTCGTCGAGATCATGCTGATCCGCCATCTGGGGAGCGAAATACGAATCTTCGCCTACTTCAAGAACCTCACCCTCATCGGCGCGTTTCTGGGGCTCGGGTTCGGGTATCTGTACAAGCCCCGGATCAACCTGCTGGTCTCGCTGGTGGCCATCGGCGCGCTGGCGCTGGTCACCCACCCCTCCAGCGGCTTTTCCACCATCTCCACCCACCTGAGCCTGTCGGACCTGAACACCTGGGAATACGCCTCCGCCCAGGGGTTCGCCTTCAACCTGACGGTCGGCGTCCTGATGCTGCTGCTGATTTTCTTTCTGGTCATCGTCGCCATGGTTCCGGTGGGACAGGGGCTGTCGGTTCTCTTCGACCGCTCCACCAACCGCATCGTCGACTACTCGGTGAACATCGCCGCCTCCATCGCCGGGATATGGCTCTTCGCCTTTCTCAGCTTCGCCTGGACGCCGCCGGTCTTCTGGTACGTCGGGGTCTATCTGCTGGCCCTCCTCATCTGGCGCTGGGACGCCAGGGCCACGGCGGTCATCGCGGGACTCATGCTCCTGACCGGCGTGTCGCTTGATGCGGCGGGGCGCCAGCCGGGGATGACCTCTTTCTGGTCCCCCTACCAGCTCATCACCTTCCAGACGATGGAAGTCAGCGCCTGGAAAGAGGGGCGCTACGGCCCCACCGGCTACACCTTCCACAGCATCGGGACCAACAACACCTTCTACCTGAACCTGTTCGACCTCGGCCCCGCCGCCCGGGCGGAGCATCCCGAGTTCTCCCCCCCCACCGACAACGTCTTCGCCTACTACGACCTCCCCTACCGACTGGCCGACAAACTCGACCATGTGCTGGTCCTCGGCGCAGGCGGCGGGAACGACGTCGCCGCCGCGCTACGCGCCGGGGCGAAGAAGGTGACGGCGGTGGAGATCGACCCGGTCATCATCAAGCTGGGGACCGAGCATCACCCGGAACACCCTTACACCGATCCCCGGGTGACGGTGGTCAACAACGACGCCCGCAATTTCCTGAAGACCACCGACCAGAAGTTCGACCTGATCGTTCTGGGACTGCTGGACAGCCACACCCTCACCTCCTCCTTCACCAACACCAACCTCGACTCGTTCATGTACACCCTCGAATCGGTGGCCGACATGAAGAGCCGCCTGACCGACCACGGGGTGGTCTCCCTCTCCTTCTTCATCACCTATCCATGGATCGGGGCGAAGATCGACCGAATGATGGCCGCC
Organism: Nitrospinota bacterium; assembly: GCA_015229165.1. Classification (GTDB taxonomy): domain Bacteria; phylum Nitrospinota_A; class UBA7883; order UBA7883; family JADGGD01; genus JADGCD01. The sequence goes on from JADGCD010000016.1 coordinate 15,537, forward strand.
CAGTTCGGCGCCCCCCCTGCGGTGGTCAGCTTCCAACTGGCCGCCGGAACCCGCAGCGGCACCAGCTTTCTCGCCAGTCCCGACCGGAAGCGGCTGGAGGAGCGGGTGGCCGCCTATCTCGAACAGGCGCCGGAGCTGAAGGAAGCCACGCGGGCCGCCCAGGCCGGGTACGGCGCCATCGAGGCCGAAGCGCAGACCGACGACTGGCCCTACATGTACGTGCGGGACCGGGCCGTCCCGAAGCTACACCTGCTGGTCTCCGGCCTGCTGGCGCTGATCTTCGTCGTCATGTACGGCGTCTTCTTCGGGCGCCCCGGGCGCAGCGATCTTCACTTCGCCGCGCTGGGGGCGGGGTTCCTGCTACTGGAGGTGGGGGTCATCAGCCGGTTCGCCCTCTTCTGGGGATCGACGTGGCTGGTCAGCTCCATCGTCATCACGCTCATCCTGCTGGCCATCCTCGCCGCCAACACCCTCTACCTGAAACGGCGAAAGAAAATCGGCTACCCGGCTCTCTACGGCGCCCTGCTCCTCACGCTGGGGGGGCTCTACCTGTTGCCGCTGACGTCGAACCTGATGGCCATCCTCTATCTGGTCCCGTTCACCCTGATCGGGTATCTCTTCGCCCGCTCCTTCGACGAAGCCGAAAGCGCCGGGCGGGCGCTGGGCTACAACCTGCTGGGGGCGCTGGTGGGGGGACTGGCGGAGAGCGCCAGCTTCGTCACCGGGCTGTCGGCGCTGATCCTGATCGCCGCCGGTTTCTATCTTCTGTCCGCCATCGCGCTACGACGGAGCTGACGGTCGGCGGGGGAAGCGGCGTCGCTCGCATATAAAAAACCCGCCCTCCAAACGGGGGGCGGGTCAGTGGCCGCAGCCGGTGGGCGCAAGCCCTTCGGGGATTACTCCTCGTCGTCGGGGATGTCGTCCACCATCATGTCGTCGGTCTCGAACCCGGCGGCGCCCCCACCGCCCCCGCCACCGACGCCGCCACCGACAAAAAGATCGTCGCTTTCCAGATCGGTATCGATCTCGTCCTCGGCTTCGTCGTTGTCGTAATCGGGGATGACCACCGGTTTGGGCGGTTTGGTCGTCGGCTTTTTCGGCGCCTTGCGCTGATCGGCGCCGCATTTCGGACAAAGGGGCTCCTCTTTGCCCAGATCGTAGAACTTGATCCCGCACTGGAAGCAGGTGAAGCGGTTGCCGTACTTGGGATGGGTCATGATCACCTTGTTATTCAAACTATTGGAATAAATCCGGAACGGCGCCGCCGTCATGTTCCGAAAACCTGCGTACCGTGGTACCTGTCAAACAGGATAGTGATACCCAAGTCGGCGGGAAAGCGCAACCCTTAATTGCGCGGGGAGGGAAAGATTGTAGCGAAGGGACGCTTCAGGGGGCCCGTGGCGCAGGCGCTTTCCCCTTAACCGGTCAAGGGGAAAGCGGGCGAAGACCGCGACTCTTATTGAGTACCGTAAGGAAGAGAGGAGCCTTGCGGCTCACTCCCATTCGATGGTGCCGGGAGGTTTGCTCGTGATGTCGTAGGTCACCCGGTTGATCCCCCGGACCTCGTTGATGATGCGCGACGACATGCGGGCCAGCAGGTCGTAGGGAAGATGGGCCCAGTCGGCCGTCATGGCGTCCTTGCTCGTCACCGCCCGGATCGCCAGAACGTTCTCGTAGGTCCGTTCGTCCCCCATCACCCCCACCGACTTCACCGGCAGAAGGACCCCGAACGCCTGCCAGACATTTTCGTACTCCCCCGCCCTTTTCAGCTCGTCCAGAATGATCGTGTCCGCCTTGCGCAGGAGCGCCAGCTTGTCGCGCGTGATATCGCCGATCACCCGGATCGCAAGGCCCGGCCCCGGGAACGGGTGGCGCCAGACCATCTCGTGCGGCAGCCCCAGCTCCTCGCCCAGCGCCCGGACCTCGTCCTTGAACAACTCCCGCAATGGCTCGATCAGGTCGAGGTCGAGGAGTTCGCCCAGTTCCAGGTTGTGGTGCGTCTTGATGACCGCCGACGGCCCCTTGAACGACACCGACTCGATCACATCCGGGTAGAGCGTCCCTTGAGCGAGAAACTTCACGTTCTCGATCTTCTTCGCCTCCGCGATGAAGACATCGACAAAGGTCGGGCCGATGACCTTCCGCTTCGCCTGCGGATCGACGATCCCGGCCAGCTTCGACAGGAAGAGATCGGCGGCGTCCACCTTGATGACCCGCATTTTAAAGTGGTCCGCGTAGGTGTCCATCACCTGCGCCGCCTCGTTCTCCCGCAGCAGGCCGTTGTCCACGAAGATGCAGGTCAACTGGTCGCCGATGGCCGCATGGATCAGCCGCGCCGCCACCGACGAGTCGACCCCTCCCGAGAGGCCGCAGATGACGTGGGCCTTCCCCACCTTCGCCCGGATCGCCTCCACCTGTTCCTCGATAAACGAGCGCATCGTCCAATCCCCCGCGCAGCCGCAGACCCGGTAGACGAAGTTCGTGAGCATCTTCGTCCCGTTGGCGCTGTGGGCCACCTCCGGGTGGAACTGGATGCCGTAGATATTGCGCTCCCGGTTCTCCATGGCCGCCACCGGCGCGTTGGGGGTATGCCCCGCCACCGTGAACCCTTTCGGCGCCCGTTCGATCCGGTCGCCGTGGCTCATCCAGACGTCCTGTCCCTCCGCCAGCCCGTGGAAAAGGGGCGACGTCGTATCGACCGTCAGCCGGGCGTAGCCGTATTCCCGGTGGGCCGCCTTGCCGACGGCGCCGCCGAGGAGATGGGTCGTCAGTTGCATGCCGTAACAGATGCCGAGAACCGGCGCCCCCATATCCCAAAGGGCCTTATCGACCACCGGCGCGTCGGCGGCGGTGACGTAGCAGGGGCTCCCCGAGAGGACGATCCCTTTGGGCGCGAA
>JADGCD010000170.1 GCA_015229165.1 Nitrospinota bacterium
ACCCCCCGGACCCCCTCCACCCCCATCGCCTCCTTCGTCACCTCCCGCTCGACGGCTTTGCGGTCGAAGCGGACGATCTGGTAGTGGATGTCGTCCTCGGCGTCGATATGGACCAGCGCGTCGGTGGCGGCGGTTTTTTCCTTCAGGTTCTCCCGCACCGTCTCGGCGATGTTGTGGGCCTCCGACACCGAGATGTGGGGGGCCACCAGAATATGGACGTCCACGAAGATGTCGGCCCCCACGGTCCGGGTGCGCAGTTCGTGGAAGCGGCGGACGCCGGGGGTCGCCTTGACCACCTTGCGTATCTCGGCCACCGTCTCCGCCGGGGCGGTCGACTCCATCAGCTCCTGCAGCCCCTGGCGGGTGATGTCCCAGCCGACTTTCACGATCATGGCCACCACCACCATCGCCGCCACCGGGTCGAAGATCGGGTAACCCGCCATGGCCCCGCCGATGCCGACCAGCGCCGCCACCGACGAGACCGCGTCCGACCGGTGGTGCCACGCATTGGCGATCACCTGTTTGGCGCCGATCCGGCGCCCCACGATCACCGTGTACCAGTAGAGCCATTCCTTGACCGCGATGGAGAGGACCGCCGCCGCCAGCGCCGGCCAGGTGGGGATGAAGACCTTCCCCGCCACCAGCTTGCCGATCACCTCGTAGGCGATCCCCACGCCGACCGCCGCCAGCGCCGCGCCGATCAGGACGGCGCCGATGGTCTCCGCCCGCCCGTGGCCGTAGGGGTGGTTCTCGTCGGCCCCGTGGGAGGCGATCCGGGTGGAGATCAGGGCCACAATGTCGGTGGCCAGGTCGGAGAGGGAGTGGATCGCATCGACCACCATGGCCGACGAGTTTCCCACCACTCCGGCGTACCCCTTGACCGCCGTCAACAGAACGTTGACGGCAGCCCCGATCCAGGTGACCCTGCTGGCCACTTTCGCCCGTTCGGGGTCGAGATCGGCCTTCACCTGCTGGTGGTAGATCTCCGTCATGGCCGGTTCACCGCGTCGAGCTTGTCCTGCGCCGTCTGGGCCTTGTCGGTGCGGGAACCCATCTTGATCGTCATCGTTATCCGGGGGACCCCCATGGCGTGGACCTGCTCCACCGCTTTTTTTATGGCCGCCGTCACGAGGTCGTACTCCCCCTCCACCACCGTCCCGTAGGGGCACAGTGTGGCATTAAGGTCGGCGTCCGCCAACACCTGATGGGCTCGCTTCACATAGCGGCTCACCGAAGCCTCCACCCCCATCGGGACGATGGAGATATCCGCAATCACGTACATGGCGCCTCCCGGAACATTATCGTGCCAGCGTCCAGTGTACCATTCGCCCCCCTATCGCCCGGCGATCTTGTCCGCCGAGCACATCCCCCCCACCAGCGCGCCGGTGAAGCCCCCGCCCGGCATCGACCCCGGCAGGAGCCGGTCGAGCTTCCGGACGATCCTTTTGGCCTCATGTTTGTCCACATTCGTGCAACGCCAATTCCAATGCCGTTGTGGAAGGGGATGCCAGCCATCGGGCGCGGGGGCCGAACGGGCGCCACACCGTAGCAGGGTGTGGAAAAACTATCTGCGTTGTCTCCGGGGTGTCGAAATCGGGCTCGCAATGCTCACGTATTCCCACATACGCTCCGCTTTCTCGCCCGTTTCTCCTACCGGAGCCTGCAGAATGCCCCCGGAACGGAAACCGAAACAACTGCCGGGGGTACTCGATGACGTTTTTCCTTTCCCTGTGAGGATCCGACGGACCGAAAAGGGCCAGCGTCGGCGCGCCGAGGAGGGCCGCCAGATGGGTCGGCCCGCTGTCGGCCCCGACGACCATCGCCGCCCCGGCCATCCGTTTCGCCAGCGTCGGAAACGGGGGGGAGAGGAGTGCCGGTAGTGGCGGGAGTTCGATGCCGCACTCCTGCTCCGTCGGCCCGAGCAGCGCCGTCACCGCAAGACCTTGCGCCGAGCCCCATGCGGCGACCGCCGCCACCGTCTGCGGCGACAGCCGTTTCGTCCTCCCCCCCGAACCGGGGGTCAGCAGAAGCTCCCGCGTCTCCCCCCGCCAGGGGGTCACCGGCGTCGGGAGCGGCGGCTCGATCGGGGGAGCCAGACCGAGCGCCTCCCCGATCCGTTCCATCAGCCAGACCGGATAGGGAATCACCGCTCCGACGGGGGGGAGAGGGGGGATCACGACCACCTTCGCCTGCGGCGTCGCGTCGCGCAGCGCGGCCAGAAGGGCGCCGTCGGGGTCGGAACGGACGGCGACAATCGTTTCAAAGGGGGCCAGCGCTTCGGCCAAACGCACCCGGTCGTCGCGGAACAACGCTTCCGACAACGGCGCCTCGTCCACCGTAGCGGCGCCGAAACAGGCGACCGCCTCCCTCCAGCGCCGGTCGACCGCCAGTGTCGTCGGCCCGACGGACTCCGCCAGCCACCGGGCCGGAATCAGGTTCAGCAGCGTGTCCCCCAACCCTCCGACCCGCCAGTAGAGAAGCCGGGTCATCCCCGCCGCCGCCGCGCCGCGACCAGCGCCGCGACCGACACCGCCACCGCCAGCCACTGGAAAAGGGCGCCCCCCCGGGTATAGAGGGTCAGCCGGTCGCCGGGAGAGCGCAGTTTCACCGTCGCGACGGCCATGCCGGTTTCGAACAGCTCTTTGCGATCGAGGATGCGTCCGTCGGCGCCGACGACGGCCGACACCCCCGACTGGGCCGCCCGAACCACCGGAACCCGGTTCTCCACCCCCCGCATCACCGCCATGGCCAGCGCCTGCTCCGACGACGGGGAGCGGCCGAACCAGGAGTCGTTGGTGATCACCGCCAACAGTTGCGCCCCGTCGGTCACCAGCCGACGGCTGTACGCGGGGAAGATCGCCTCGAAGCAAATCTGGACGCCGACCCGGTACGGCCCCGCCTGCAACGGCGCCAGTCGATCCCCCGGACGAAGATCGCCGATGTAGGTGGTGACGTTGCGGACGAAGAAGAGGAGACGCCCGAACGGGACGAACTCGCCGAAGGGCGCCAGCTTCACCTTGTCGTAATACTCCATCCTCCCGGCCGGATCGAGACTCCAGGCCCGGTTGTAGGAGGAGCGTTTCCCGGCCGCGTCGTACTCCTCCGCCGGGGCGCCGAAGATCAGCGGGACGCCGGTGGCGGCCGAAAGGAGGCGCATCCGCTGGTCGAAGAGGGGATGGCGCCCCACCTCCCAGGAGGCGGCCGTCTCCGGCCAGACCACCAACGCGGCCCCCCGGGCCACCCCCTCGCGGGTCAGCTCTTCGTAAATCGAAAGCTGGACCCCGGCGTAGTCCCGCTCCCACTTGCGATGCTGGTCGATGTTCCCCTGAAGGGCCGCCACCGTCAGCCGCTCCCCCGTCGACTCGGCGTCGAGGGCGGCCAGCCGGGCGGTTCCGTAGAGCCAGGGCGCCCCGAAGAAAAAGAGGGCCACCCCCCCCGCCGCCAGCGCGTCCCGGCGGCGCCCCTCGCCGAGGGCGACGACGGCATACGCCCCGGCGGCGCCGAAGGCGATCATGACGAAGGAGAGAAACTCGGTCCCGGCCAGCTCGGCCATCTGGATGACCGGCGTCACGCGGTACTGGGTGTCCCCCAGCCGGGCCCACGGAAAACCGATGTCGGGGAGACGCTCCCGCACAAACTCCCCCGCCACCCAGAGGAACGGCGCCGTGGCGAAGGCGACCCGCTCCCCCAACCCGGCGGCCACCTTCGCCGTCAGCCCGGCGAAGAGGGCCGGGAAGAGGGCCATCGTCGCCGCCAGCAGCAGGGTGATCGCCTCCCCCAACGTCGGCGCCAGACCGCCGAAGACGGTCATGCTCTCGTTCACCCACCAGACCGTCACGGCGTAGCAGGCGACCCCGAAGAGCCACCCCCGCAGAGCGGCCGAAAAGGGGGGGGCTCCCCGGATCAGCAGAAAGAGGAGCCCCGGCCCGATCCACCCCAGCGGCCACCAGCCGGTTCCCGGAAAGGCCAGCGCCATCGTCAGCCCGGCCAGCGGCGCGGCCACGAGGGCGCCCCGTTGGCCGCGCGGCGGGAGCGGGAAAGAGAGGAGGACGGTCATCGACGGCTCCCAAGCGGGGTGGAAGAAAAGGGAAGAAAAACGTCCTTCATCCCTTCGGCATTATAGTCACAGCCGCCGATTCGGGTTAAAATGCCGTTTTGAATTTTTCATCCCCCACTGAAGGATACCCATGGCGGAAACCATCGGCTCGCTGCTCGAAAAGACCCGGATTGCAAAGGGTCTGACCCCGGAGCAGGTGACCGCCAAGACCCGGATCAGCGCCAACTTCATCCGGGCCGTCGAGGCCGACCGGTTCGACGACCTGCCGGGGGAGGTGGTGATCCGGGGATTCCTGAAGACCTACGCCACCCTGCTGGGGCTCGACCCGGTCGACCTGCTTACCCGGTACGACGCCATGGGAATCACCACCGTCGACAAAAGCCCGGAGCTGATCTCCATCCCGCTGCAGGAGTCCCCCCTCGGCCCGAAGGTGACGCTCTACGGCGGCGTCTCCCTCGCCCTGATCGTTACGGTGGCGGTCTACTGGTTCTTCGGCTCCCCCCCTCCGCCTCCGCCTCCCGTGGCGGTCACCACCCCCGCCCCGACCATGGCGCCGGTGGAGGAGAGCCCGCTCGACCAAGAGACGACGCCCGAAGAGGCGCCCCCC
>JADGCD010000171.1 GCA_015229165.1 Nitrospinota bacterium
CGGTGGTGGCGGGATGAATGACCTATTTCAGGTAGTCGGCGTAGCTGGTGTTGAAGGGGGGGAGCGCCCGGTTGACCAGTTGGTCGAGGACGTACAGGAGGTAGACCTTGCGCGCGATCTCTTGCCACGACGGAATCTGCTGCCAGAAACGGTAGCGGGGAAAGGGGCGTTGGCTTTTGACGATCTCCATGTCATTCAGGAACCACTGGTAGACGATGATGTCCGGGTCGATGGCGTCGACCCGGCGCCGGAGCTTCTCCACATGGTGGTTCGTCTCCAGCCCCGCCTTGCCGATGACATGCATCTCGTATTTCTCCCCCCCGGCGTTGAGCCGGTCGAGGAGGAGGTTGGGATAGAGATCCTCCCACCGTTTCGGCGCTCCCCAGGTCAGCGAATCCCCCTGGATGAGGATGCGGGGAATCCCCGGTTTTTTCGGCCCCGTCGCCGTCGGCCACCGTTGCCCGTCGGGGCGGAGAGAGTACATCCGGCGGTTGAATCCCGGCTCACCGTCGTTGGGATTGTGGTAGATGACCCGCATCATCCCCTCGCCGAGGAGGAGGAAGAGGACCAGGGAGAGGACCCCCGCCACCGCCGTGAAGGTCCGCTGGCGGCTGCGACCGATCCAGACCAGCGTGTAGAGCAGGGTCAGGAGGGCCAGAATTTGCGTCGGCCGCGAGAGATCGGTGACGTAGATCTGCACGGGACCGAAAGAGAGATCGAAACCGCCGAACGCCAGCGTCCAGCCGATGATCGCAAGATAGAGAACGACAAGCGCCCCGAGCAGGCGCTGCGCCCCCGACCCGAAAGACACGATGCTGACTCCGCAAAAGTATGAAAGACGATATATACTCCATTTGCAAGGTGCGGAAAAGAGAGAAGATAAGCGAATGAGAATTCTTTTGACCGGCGCCGCCGGGCAACTGGGGCAGGCGTTGGCCCCGGCGCTGGCGGCTCTGGGCGCGGTGAATGCCCTCGACCGGAGTCGGCTCGACCTGGCCGACGCCGACGCGCTCCGCCGGACCGTCCGCGCGACCGCCCCCGACCTGATCGTCAACGCCGCCGCCTGGACCGCCGTCGACAAGGCCGAGACCGCGCCGGAGGCGGCGCGGCGGGTCAACGCCCGCGCGCCGGGGATCATGGCCGAGGAGGCGGCCCGGCGGGGGGCGCTCTTCGTCCACTACTCCACCGACTACGTCTTCGACGGCGCCGCCGACCGCCCCTACGATGAGGAGGACCCCACGGCCCCGCTCAACGTCTACGGCGCCAGCAAACTCGAAGGGGAACGGGCCGTCATGGCGGCGGGGGGGCGGTCGCTGATCTTTCGCACCTCGTGGGTCTGGGCGCCGTGGGGGATGAACTTCTATCGCACCATCCTCCGGCTGGCGGGGGAGCGGCGGGAGCTGACGGTGGTGGACGACCAGATCGGCGCCCCCACCTTCGCCCCGGCCATCGCCGACGGGACGGTGGCCGTTGTGCGCCGGATCGTGGCGGAAGGGGAGGGCGCCCCGGCGCCGTGGGGGATCTACCACATGACCTGCGCCGGGCAGACCAGCTGGGCCGGATTCGCTGCGGCCATCGTGGAGCATGCCTCTCTCCCCTGCCGGATCGTCCCGATTCCGACATCGGCCTATCCGACCCCCGCCCGGCGTCCCCTCCGGTCGCTGCTGGCCAACGAAAAACTGGCCGCCCGGTTCGGCGTGGCCCTTCCGTTTTGGCGAACGCCGCTCGACACGCTTCCTCTCGACAGCGGGGGCGGATAAAGGTAATATTCCGGTTTCGCGCCGAACGCGCAACGTGTCGAACGAACCGGAGTGAAACGAGATCATGGCCAAACCGTCCGTCTGGGCCGAGTTCTGGGACTTTCTGAAGGTCCGCAAGAAGTTCTGGCTGGCGCCGATCATCCTGCTGCTTCTGCTGCTCGGGGCGCTGATCGTCTTCACCGAAGGGTCCGCGCTGGCGCCGTTCATCTATACGCTGTTTTAGGCCGACGACGTGGCGACCTACATCCTCGGGATCTCGGCCTTCTACCACGACGCCGCCGCCGCCCTGCTGCGGGACGGCGAAGTGGTGGCCGCCGCGCAGGAGGAGCGCTTCACCCGCAAGAAGCACGACGCCGACTTTCCGGCCAACGCCGTCGCCTTCTGTCTGGAGAAGGAGGGGATCACCCCCGCCGACCTCGACATGGTCGCCTTCTACGACAAGCCGTGGATCAAGTTCGAACGGTTGCTGGAGACCTATCTCTCCTACGCTCCGCAGGGGATCGGGTCGTTCTTCTCGGCCATGCCGGTCTGGCTCAAGGAGAAACTCTGGACCCGGGACACCCTGTACGATCTCCTCCCCGGTTTCGAGGGGCGGATGATCTTCCCGGAGCATCACGAGAGCCACGCCGCGTCGGCCTTCTTCCCCAGCCCCTTTGACGAGGCGGCCTTTCTGGTGGCCGACGGGGTGGGGGAGTGGGCCACCACCTCCATCGGAACCGGGCGGGGCCACAAACTGGCCATCGAACAGGAGATTCACTTCCCCCATTCGCTGGGGCTCCTCTACTCTGCCTTCACCTACTACACCGGGTTCAAGGTCAACTCCGGCGAGTACAAGGTGATGGGGCTGGCCCCCTACGGCGAGCCGACCTACGTCGATCTGATCCTGAACCATCTGATCGACCTGAAAGAGGACGGCTCCTACCGCCTCGACATGAGTTATTTCGACTACTGCGCCGGGCTGACCATGACCGGCGAGAAGTTCCACGCCCTCTTCGGCGGCCCCCCCCGCAAACCCGAATCGGCCCTGACCCAGAAGGAAATGGATCTGGCCCGGTCGGTGCAAGTGGTCACGGAGATGGCGATCCTGCGCATCGGACGCCACATCGCCACAACCACCGGCATGCGCAATCTGGTCATGGCAGGGGGCGTGGCGCTCAACTGCGTTGCCAACGGAAAGCTGGTGGCCGAAGGGTTGTTCGACCACATCTGGGTCCAGCCGGCCGCCGGTGACGCCGGGGGGGCGCTGGGCGCCGCGCTGGTGGGGTGGCACACGGTTCTCGGCCAGCAGCGGTTCGCCGACGGCAAGCGGGACAGCCAGAAGGGCTCCTACCTCGGGCCCAACCCTTCCGACGACGAGATCGAAGCCTACCTCACGGAGAAGGGGTATCCCTTCACCCGCTACGACGGCGACGACGCGCTGGCGGCCGCCGTGGCCCGGCTTATCGCCGACGAGAAGGTCATCGGCTGGTTCCACGGGCCGATGGAGTTCGGCCCCCGGGCGCTCGGCGCCCGCTCCATCATCGGCGACGCCCGCTCGCCGAAGATGCAGTCGGTGATGAACCTGAAGATCAAGTTCCGCGAGTCGTTCCGCCCCTTCGCCCCGTCGGTGCTGCGGGAGCGGGTGGGCGACTGGTTCGACTTCGACGCCGACAGCCCCTACATGTTGATGGTGGCCCCGGTCCGGGAAGACAAGCGTATTCCGATGACCGTCGAGCAGGAAAAACTCTTCGGCATCGAGAAGCTCAACGTCCCCCGGTCGGACCTGCCGGCCATTACCCACGTCGACTACTCGGCCCGGCTCCAGACCGTGGACGGGGTAGCCAACCCCGCCTATTATGCGCTGATCAAGCGGTTCGACGAGCTGACCGGCAGCCCGGTCATCATCAACACCTCGTTTAACGTGCGCGGGGAGCCGATCGTCTGCCGCCCGGACGAGGCCTACACCTGCTTCATGCGGACCGACATGGACCATCTGGTCCTCGGCTCCTTCGTCCTGGACAAGACCGCCCAGCCTGCGTTCACCGACGCGGGCGACTGGCGGACCGAATTCGAGCTGGACTGACATGGCCATCGGCGAATCGAAAAAGGAAGTCCGCACCACCTGGATCGGGTTTGCGGTGATCTTCGGCGTTCTGGCCGCGATCCTCTGGTGGCGGGAGCGCCCCTGGTGGCCCGGTTTCGCCGTGGCGTCGCTCTTTTTCGCCTTCTTCGCCGCCGCCGCGCCGATGGCCCTGCTCCCCTTCTACCGGCTCTGGGTGAAGTTCGCCGGGTACATGGCCTGGTTCAACACCCGGCTCCTCTTGGCGTTGGTCTTCTACGTCGTCATCACCCCCACCGGGCTCCTGATGCGGGCGTTGGGGAAAGATCCGCTCCACCGGACCATCGACCGTTCGGCGCCCAGCTACTGGATCCCCAAAGCGCCGCACGACGACCCCTCCCGCTACGAAAAACAGTACTGACAAAGGAGATGGGGCATGGGCCTCCTTGACCCTTCCGCTCCCCGGACCCTGCTGACCGACGCCCCGGTCCACTCTTACCGGCGCATCGCGGCCCTCTACGAAGCCACCTTCGCCCGGGCCGGGCTTCCGATCGTCGTGGCTGACGACACCCCCGAGGTCCGGGCGTCGCTCCCGAAGGGAGGGGTGGTCTTCCACAACACCATCGGCCCCAAGTTCGCGCCGGTGGAAGGCTCGGTCAACATCGCCATGCCGCTGCACGAGTGGAGCCGCTACCCGGCCGCTTGGGGGGAGCGGCTGGAGCGGTTTGACCAGATATGGGTCGCCTCCCACCACATCGCCACCCTACTGGCCAAAAGC
>JADGCD010000172.1 GCA_015229165.1 Nitrospinota bacterium
CACCCCCCCCGTCGCTCCCGAACCTGACACCCCCTCCCCCTTCGACCCCGGCGCCGAACCTGATCTCCGACGGCGACCTGCGCAAAAAGAACGGACCGTTGCTGATCATCGGTGTAGCCGCCCTGGCGCTGCTGGGGATCGTCGGCTACTTCGCCTTCAGCGGAAAGAAGGAGGCGCCTTCGCCTGTCGCCACCGCCGAAGAGGCAGACGGGGCGTCGCCGGACGATTTCGGCGCTCCCCCTCCCGCCGACAACACGCCACCACGGGCCGCCATTATGGGAGACACCGCGCCGACCGACGTGGAAGAGTCCGCCGGAACCATGGCTCAAAACCCGGAGAACGCTCCGCCGCCGGTGGACGGGTCGTTGGGCGCCCCGGCCGAAACGAAAGCCGCCCCCCCGCCCCCGCCGGTCATCCGCTCGGGGGGGATGATGTTGACGAAGGAAGAGAGCGTCGACATTCTCCTCGACCGGGCCAAGGATGACCTGCGGGCCAGCCGGTTCACCGCGCCGCCGGGGAACAACGCGCTGGAGAAGTACCGGCGCATCCTCAGGATCGAACCGAACAACAAGCACGCCCGCAAGGGGATCGAGCGGGTGGCCGACGAGTATCTTGCGCTGGCCAAACAGGCTATCAAGGAAGACAACTTCCGCAAGGCGGAGTCGTACATCAAGAAGGCGGAAGAGGTGATTCCCCACTATCCTGCGGCGCAGAAGTGGCGGGAGAAGAAAAAGGCCTACGAAGCGAAGTACCGGGAGCGGCAGAGCCGACGATAACCGGGGCCTCCCCCGAGACCGAAAAGGCTGTGGTAGGGGGCTTAAGCCCGGCCCCCTGCGCGCCAATCCCTCCCCTTACGAGAGACGCCCTTTGTAGTCCTCGTAGCCGAACGACTTCAGCAGGGTGAAGGCGCCGTCGGCGTTCCAGATGCCGATGGAGGGGAGCGGCACCCCGTTGAAGGTGTTGTTCTTCACCATCGAGTAGTGCAGGGCGTCGCCGAAGAGGAGCCGGTCGCCGATCTTGAGCGGCGCATCGAACGAGTAGTCACCAATGTAGTCCCCGGCCAGGCAGGTCATCCCCCCCAAACGATACGTATGGGCCTTCATGCCGGGGCGTTCCCCCCCGGCGATCTCCGGGCGATAAGGCATCTCCAGCACGTCGGGCATATGGGCCGCCGCCGAGGTGTCCAACATCGCGATGTCGATCTCGTTGTGGATGAGATCGACCACACTAGCGACCAGAACCCCGGCGTTGAGGGCGATGGCCTCTCCCGGTTCGAGGATCACCTTCACCCCGTATTTCTCCCGGAACGCCTTCACCAGCCGCACGAGCTTGGCGGTATCGTACCCGTCGCGGGTGATGTGGTGTCCGCCACCGAAGTTGACCCATTCCATCGTGTGGATGAGCGGCCCGAACTTCGCCTCCACGGCGGCCAGCGCCTCTTCCAGCTCGTCGGCGGAGTTCTCGCACAAGGCGTGGAAGTGAAGCCCGGTAATGCCGTCGAGTCGGGTTTCGTCCAGTTCGGCGGCGGTGATTCCGAGGCGGCTGAAACGGACGCAGGGGTTGTAGAGGTCGGTCTTGACCACGGCGCACTGGGGATTGACCCGGACGCCGATCTTCACCCCGGCGGCCAACGCTTTCGCCCGATGCCGTTCGAGCTGCGAGAGCGAATTGAAGACGAGGTGATGCGACAGCTTCACCACCTCGTCGATCTCATGGTCGAGGATCACCGGGGCGTAGTAGTGGACTTCGCCGCCGAATTCTTCAGCCCCCAGGCGGGCTTCGTTCACGGAGCTTGCGGTGACGCCGGGGAGGTATTCGCGCACGATGGGGAAGACCCCCCACATGGCGAACCCTTTGAGCGCAAGGATGATCTCGGCCCCCGACTCCTCCGCCACCCGTTTCAGCAGGGCGCAGTTGGCCCGCAGCTTTGTCTCCTCGGCCACATAGCAGGGAGAGGGGACGGCGTACGGGTCGAAGCTCACAGGGCCACGTCCTGCCACGGCAGCCCGAATTCGTTCAGGTCGGCCATGAAGGGATCGGGATCGAACTGCTCCACGTTGAAGACCCCGGCGCCGCGCCATTTCTTCTCGAGCATCATCTTGGCGCCGATCATCGCCGGCACCCCGGTGGTGTAGGAGATGGCCTGCGATCCGACGTCCTTGAACGCATCTTCCTGATGGTCGCAGATGTTGTAGACGTACCGTTTGGCCGGTTTTCCTTCCTTGTCGAGCCCTTCGACGATGCAGCCGATGCAGGTCTTCCCTTTGGTCAGCGGGCCGAGGTCGGCCGGGTTGGGCATGACCGCTTGCAGGACGCGGATCGGGATGACGGTCTGCCCGTCCACCACCACCGGGTCGATCCGGGTCATGCCGACATTTTGCAGGACTTCCAGATGTTTGAGGTACGCGGCCCCGAAGGTCATCCAGAAGCGCATCCGCCTGATCTCGGGGAAATTCTTGACCAGCGACTCCATCTCTTCATGGTAGATGAGATATTTTTCTTTCGGCCCGATGCCGGGGAAATCGAAGGTCTCGTGAACGGTCAGGGGGTCGGTCTCATGCCACGCGCCGTTTTCCCAGTATTTCCCTCGCTGGGTGATCTCCCGAAGGTTGATCTCCAGATTGAAGTTGGTGGCGAAGGGGAGCCCGTGGTCCCCGCCGTTGGCGTCGAGGATGTCCACGGTGTCGATCCGGCTGAAGTGATGCTTCTTCATCCACGCGATGTAGACGTTGGTGACGCCAGGGTCGAACCCGCAGCCGAGCAGCGCCATGATCCCCTTGGCCTTGAACCGGTCGTGGAAGGCCCACTGCTCCTTGTATTCGAAGCCGGGACGGTCGGGATGCTCGTAGTTGGCGGTGTCCAGATAATCGACGCCGCACCGGAGGCACCCTTCCATGATGGCCAGATCCTGATACGGAAGGGCGGTGTGAATCACCAGATCGGGTTTCAACTGCGTGAGGACGCGAACGACATCGTCAACCGAATCTGCGTCCACCGCCACGGTTCCGATGTCGTCCCGCCCGATGGCCTTTTTCACCGCCTCGCAGGAGGCGATCCGCCGGGAGCCGAAGGTCAGTTTCGTGAAGAGGTGGGGAAGCCGGGCCGCCTTGTGGGCCACCACCGCGCCGACCCCGCCCAGACCGATCAGCAACACGTTCGCCATCGTGATTCCTCGCGTTATTTCATTGTATTGGCGCGCCTTACGAGAGACGCCGTAACAGGGCCGATTATAGCATGACTGGTGGCGGGCATCCGTGAGGATTCCGTTGAGTATGTTACTATTGAGACATCAGGGGCTCTCCCCATCGACCCGTTTTCGAGGATAAGAGGATCATGCCGACCGCCCGCGACATCATGCACCGCACTCCCGTCACCGTCACGCCCGCCACGCCGGTTCGCCAGTTGGCGGAGTTGCTGGCCGAGACCCGCTACGAGGGGGCGCCGGTGGTGGACGAGGAAGGGTTGCTGCTGGGGGTGGTCACGGAGAGCGATATCATTTTCCAGAAGAAAAACGTCCACCTGCCGACGTTCATCACGCTGTTCGACGCGGTCTTCCCCATCGGGGGGGAGGATCAGGACGAAATCCGCAAGATCCTCGGCTCGACGGTGGGGGAAATCATGTCGACCGATCTGGTGACGATCGAGCCGGAGGCGTCGCTGGAGGAGATCGCCACGCTGATGACCGACGTCCACAAGTCGGTGCTGCCGGTGGTGGAGAACGGAAAGCTGATCGGCATCGTGGACAAGCACGATCTCGTCGTCGCCATCGTCAAAGAGAAGTAGCCCCCGACGCGGGGGCGGCGCGGGGGTCTCGCCAAGGGCTCGACACCTACCTCTCCCATTCAACACCCGCCCTCTTTGCGGGCTTTGGGCCATTTGGGTGAGAGACGCCTGTCACCTGTCGAAAGCGACAACCCCCGGCGCGGGGGCGCAGGCCCCGCCGTCGGGCGGTCAGGCCTGTCGGATCAGGATGGGGCAGCGGTCGTCCTTGCACAGGTAGAAGGTGTACATGAACCGCTCCAGCGACACGGCCTTGGCCACCATGCCGGTGGTTCGCCCCTTCTGGGAGAGAATTTCGAGCTGCACCTTGTCCTCGGCGATCTGACGGGCCCAGTAGCAGTTCTGTCCCCCGCCGATGACGTTGACCTTCTCGTGATAGTGGCCGTTGATGGCCCCCTCCACCAGCCGGGCCGTCACCTGGCCACTGGTGGAGTAGCTCTGCTCGCCGCTCTTGGCGACGATGGCCACCCGGTCTCCGGCCCGTTTCTTGTCGCTCACCGGATCGGCGACCTCCTCTTCCGGTTCGCCGGTCATCTTGGGCAGGTAGGGCGCCAGCGTGTGGGCGAAGGAGGCCGGATCGGGGAGGCTCATGCTCTTGGCCACTTCCGCCGCTTTCGCCTTCGCCTCTTCGGCCTCGCGGGCCGGATCGGCCTGCGGCGCAGCCGTCGGCTTGGGCGCCGCCGGGGCCGGTTTCGCGGCGGGGGGCGCCGCCAGCGAGAAGGAGCGGATCACCGCCGGTCGGTCGACCCCAGCCAG
>JADGCD010000173.1 GCA_015229165.1 Nitrospinota bacterium
TGGCCGCTCCTGACCGCCGCCAGCTCGTGAACCCGCCCCTCGAAGGCGATGGGGCGGTCGTCGGGAACCCGGGCCCGCTCGTAGAGGACATGGGCGGCGGCCAGCGTGGCGTGGCCGCACAGGTCGATCTCGCAGGTGGGGGTGAACCAGCGGATGCCGTAGCGGCTCTCCCCCCGGGCGACGAGAAAGGCGGTCTCCGAAAGGTTCAGCTCCGCGGCCAGGGCGCGCATCCACGGCTCCCGCGCCTCCCCGGTCAGGAGGACCACCGCCGCCGGGTTGCCCCGGAAGGGGCGGTCGGTGAAGGCGTCGACGCAGAAGATCGGATTGCTGGCCATGCGGATGCCGACCTTCGTCTCCCAGGGTCAGAGTGTAAGGGAGATTGTTCCGTTCGCCTTCGCCCCGTTGTTGTAGGTGACGTCGTAAGTCATGTCGATGGCGGTCGCCGCCACGGTTCCGGCAAGCGCAACGGAGGCGATGGCGCCGGTGGGGTCGTTGGTCATGGTGATGGTGATCGCGCCGTTCCCGTCGATGGTGGCGGCGATGTCCCCCAATGGCGTGCCGATGGCCGAGAGGGTGGCCGTCTGGTCGTAGGTTCCGGTGATGGTGACGGTCGGGGGAGTGCTCCCGCCGAAGACTTTTCCGTCGAAGCCGATGGTCTGGGTCATGCTCTTCGTCGCCGTATCCACCGTGATCTCCATGCTCGCACCGCCAGTGGTGCCGAAGGTCAGGTTGCGCCACGAGCCGGTCCAGACGCCCGCGTAGGGGGTGGGATCCATCTGCGGGGTGGGCGTCGGTGTCGGCGTCGGCTCCGTGGTCGTGGAGCCGCCCCCTCCTCCGCAGGCCGGGAGGAAGATGAAACAGGCGGCGGCGCACAGGGCGATCAGTGACTTTTCCATTGCTTCTCCGTAGGGTGTCTGCGACCAATCGTAAACCTGGGGCAGGATACCCCAACGGGCGACGGACGGTCAATGTTGCGGGCCGACGGATGGGTGGGAGAGCGCACTCCCCGCCGGGGGGCGGTTTGTGAAAGATCCCCTCGCAGGGGCCGCGCCCCTAGCGGCGGGAGAGGACGCGATGGCAGACCGTGCGCCACCGGTCGGTATCGGCGGACGCCCCCATCGACGCAAGGAACGGCTGGTCGAAATCGGACGCCTCCCCCCGGGTCTTCGCCCCCGAATCGACGATGGCGTCGGCCACATGGACCAGCCGCAGGATCGGGTTGTCGCGGAACTCGTCCGGCGCCGCCGACGGCACATGGTGGTACAGCACCGCGTCGACCACGTCCGGCGGCAACCCCCAGGAGCCGAGGATCATGGCCCCCACCTGTTCGTGCGACACCCCCATGACCGACCGTTCCGCCTCGAACGTCGTCATCCCCTCGCTCTTCGTCAGGCGGCTGATCGAACGGTAGTCGTCCGGGTGGTTGGCCGCCGTCATGATGAGGCCGATGTCGTGCAGAATCCCCGCCAGGAACGCCATCTCCCGCGTCTCCTTCGGCAGCCCCGCGTCGGTGGCCAGCTCCCGGGCGCACAGGGCCACTTGCAGGCTCTGCGCCCAGACCCGCTCCACCGAGAAGCCCGGCAGCAGCGCCTGCTCGTAGCGGGAGAAAACGTGCGTCGACAGGACCAGCCCCTTGACCGTCTCGATGCCGAGGTAGGCCACGGCCTCCGCAGGGTCGTTGATGTGGCGGACCAGCCCGAAGAACGGCGCGTTGATGAGCCGCATGATCCGGGCCGTCAGCCCCACGTCCTGCGAGACCACCGCCCCGATCCGGGACAGGTCGTCGTGGGGGTGGGCCAACTCGTCCAGCAGTGCGAAGTAGAGCGACGGGTACGAGGGGATCACCGTCATGTCGGCCACGATCCGGCGCAGGTTCAGGTCGGTCAGCATGCCGTAGCGCAGGCAGGTCCGCCGGAGCCCTTCGACGGTGGTCTTCGGGTCGCAGGGGGCGTCGATGAACTGGTGGACCAGCCCGAAGACGTCGATCACCCTGTTCCGCTCGTCCGGGCGCAACAGGGCGATCCTGAGCGACTGGGGAATTTTGTCCCGCACCAGCGAGAAGAAGCGGACCGTGTCCATCTCCGGGATGTCCATCCCGGCGATGATCCCGTGGTAGGCGTGGCTTTTGAGGGCGATCAGCGCCTCCCGCCCGTCGGGGAGAACGTCGATGTCAAAGCCTTTGGCGTGGAGCGGGAGACAATCGGAGGCCATCGTCTTGTCGTCGATCCTGAAATCGACCGCCGCAAGACGGACCGTAGGAGCCCTCATCTACAAATACCTGCCCCGTACTGGGTGAAAATTGGGTAGCGCATTTGCCCCTCTTGCCCAACGAACGCGCTTCCCGCCGCCTACGATTATTCTCCAAACCGCATGAATAAGCAATGCGCATTCTTCCGGAGCGGGGATGGGGCGGGGCGGGTACTTGTCGGGAGGGTCGCCCAACTGTTGAAGAAATCGCTCAAGGCGTTGAAAAGGAGGGCGCGCCGCCCCCGCATAGGGGGAGCCGCGTCCTGCACGGGAGCCGGAGCCCACATCTTACCGATCGACCCTGCGCGGGCGAAGACCGCGCCTCTTGTCGAGAACGGCAGGTCAGCTCGCGCCGCCCCGCGCAGGCTTGCGCCTGTTTTCTTCCGCATCCGTCGATAAAGAGCTGCGGTCTACGACCGCCCACTCTTGATCGGTGAAGGGCGCCTTGACCGGTCAAGGGGGAACTGGCGAAGACCGTTGCTTTTGATGAGTAACGGGAAGGTGTCGAGCCCTTGGCGAGACCACCGCGCCGCCCCCGCGTTGGCCTCGCTTCGCTTGGGTCGGCAAGAGCGTCTTGACCGGTCAAGACCAGCGCGGCGAAGACGCGCCTGTGCAATAACGTGAGGAAGATCGCGCACCCCCGCGTAGGGGGTTAGCGGTAGTTGCCGAAGGAGAGGTCGAAGTCGTAGTTCTGCTCCCGGACCAGCTTTTGGACCTGCTGCAGGTCGTCCAGACTTTTTCCCGACACCCGCACCTGATCTTCCTGGATCGACGCCTGCACCTTCAGCTTGCTCTGTTTGATCAGCTTCACGACCTCCTTGGCTTTCTCCGTGGCGATCCCCTGCTGGATGGTGACCACCTGCCGGATCATGTCGCCCGAGGCCGCCTCTTTCTTGCCGTAGTCGAGCGCCTTGATCGACACCCCCCGTTTCACCAGTTTGCTTTGCAGGATGTCGATGACCGCCGTCAGCTTCATCTCGTCGTCGGCCAGGATCGTGACCGTACTCGCCTTCTGGTCCACCGTCAGCTCCGCCTTGCTCCCTTTGAAGTCGTACCGCTGGCCGATCTCGGCGGTGGCCTGGTTGACCGCGTTGACCACCTCGGCCATGTCGGTCTTGGAGACGATGTCGAAGGTATGCTCCTTTGCCATTGACGGTTCCTTTCGCTCAAAGATTCCAGAGAGCGGCCGAGCGGCCGACGTTGGCCGCCACGGCCTGTTCGATAAACGTGTCCAGCGGCAGGGCGCCCAGATCCTCCCCGGTCCGCAGCCGCACCGAGACTTTTCCCTCCTCGGCCTCTTTCGCTCCGGCGACGAGCATGTACGGGATCTTGCGCATCTGGGCGTTGCGGATTTTCTTTTGCATCCGTTCCCCGGCGTAGTCCGCCTCCGCCCGTAGCCCGGCGGCTTTCAGCTGGGCGACGACCGTCGCCGCATAGTCGTTCTGCTCGTCGGTGATCGGGATCACCGTGGCCTGGACCGGCGCCAGCCAGACCGGGAAGGCCCCCATCGTATGCTCGATGAGGATGCCGAGGAATCGCTCCAGCGAGCCGAAGATGGCCCGGTGGATCATCACCGGGCGGTGGGTCGCCCCGTCGGCGCCGATATACTCCATGCCGAACCGCTCCGGCAGGAAGAAGTCGAGCTGCGCCGTCCCCAGTTGCCACTGGCGCCCCAGACAGTCCTTCACGTTGAACTCGATCTTCGGCCCGTAGAAGGCGCCTTCGCCCTCTTTTATTTTGTAGGCCATCCCCTTGGCGTCGAGCGCCCGGCAGAGAACATCGGTCGCCCGGTCCCAGGTTTCGGCGTCGCCGATGGCCTTGGCCGGGCGGGTGGCGATGTAGATCACGAAGTCGTCGAAGCCGAAGTCCCGGTAGACCTCGATGGTGTAATCGACGATGTCGACCAGCTCCTTTTCCAGATCCTCCGGCGCGCAGTAGACGTGGGCGTCGTCCTGCGTGAAGGCGCGGACCCGGAAGAGGCCGTGCAGCACCCCCGACAGCTCGTGCCGGTGGACCAGGCCGAACTCCGCCATGCGCAGCGGCAGCTCCCGGTAGGAGCGGCGTTCCTCCCCGTAGACCAGCACCGAGCCGGGGCAGTTCATCGGCTTGACGGCGAACTCCCGCTCGTCCACTTCGGAGAAGTACATGTTTTCCCGGTAATATTCGGCGTGGCCCGACGTTACCCAGAGCGACGTCTCCAGCATCTGCGGCGTCGAGACCTCGACATAGCCCCGGGCGGCGTTCTTTTTCCGGTTGTAGTCCACCAGCAG
>JADGCD010000174.1 GCA_015229165.1 Nitrospinota bacterium
TCAGCCCCAGCGCATAGTCCCCCCCGCTCCCGTCGAGAAGGCGGTCGTCGAAGGTCACAAAGCCCGCGCCGTCGGCCCAGGCGGCTCTCCACCAATAGTGGTGGGCGTGGGTGAAGGTGGGCGTCTTGCCGGTGGCGGCCACCAGCCCCCCGAACCGGTCGGTGGCGAAGATCGCCCCGTAGACGCCGGGGCGGGAGGCCATCAGGTCGGCCAGGGAACGGGCGACCGGGTTGGTCTGGGGGGCGCGGACGAAAGGATCGGCGGGGGGGCTTTCCTGCCAGCGCCGTTCGAGCGACTCCAACTCATTGCGCCGGGCCGCTTCGTCCAGCCGGGCCAGCCGGTCGCCGCTTTCCCGCAGGGCGTCGCGGAGGGTTTGCGACAGGGCGACCGCCTGGGCCACCTCGGCTTCCTGCCGCAGCAGGGAGTCGACAAGATGGGATACCCGCTCGGCGTTTCGCAGGAACGCCTGTTCCCGCGATTCCATCCCCTCCCGGAGGGAGGTGAAATGCTCGGCGGCCATGTCC
This sequence comes from Nitrospinota bacterium, assembly GCA_015229165.1. Classification (GTDB taxonomy): domain Bacteria; phylum Nitrospinota_A; class UBA7883; order UBA7883; family JADGGD01; genus JADGCD01. Next base: position 525 of record JADGCD010000174.1, read on the forward strand.
ACCGCCATGAAGCTGCCGGTGAAGAGGGTCACTGCCACGGCGGTCTTGTATTGAAGCCGCATGCTGTCCCCGCGAACGTGAGAAGAAAAATGCCCATTTCAGTGTACACCCTTTTTGCCGGACGCTCCCCGCTTGCGCCGGTGGCAGGAGCCTCGCCCACCTCTGTTTGACGCTTGTCGCCGGGGGGACTATGCTGGACGGAGGGGTTGTTCATACAGGGGAGCGTGCGACATGGTCGAATGGAAGCCGGAGGATCGGGGGGGGAGCGGAGGGCAGGGCGTAGCCCCGTCCGAAGCCGCCCTTTTGATCCACGACGGCGACCGGTTGCTCGAAAGCGACGGTCGGCTGGCCGCCATCACCGGCCATACTGTCGATGATCTTCGGTACGTTTCGTTACTCCCCACCCTCTTCGCCCCGGTGTCGCTCCCCTATGTGCAGCGGGTCATCGGCGAGAAGGACGCTACGGCCCACATCTTTTTCGCCCGTCGCAAGCAGGGGGGGCTCCTCCCGGTGGAGGTGACCACCCGCCCCGGCATATACGAGGGGAAACCGGCCCAGTTCACCCTGATCTGCGACGTGACCGCCCCCCGACGAACGATCTCCGGCCTGAACGAGTGGGAGCGCCGGTTCCGCCATACCCTGGACAACGTCCGGATGATCGCCGTCCAACTCGACGCGCAAGGGACCATCCTCTACGCCAACGACTATTTGTTGGAGCTTTCCGGCTGGCGACGGGATGAGCTGGTGGGCGCCAACTGGTTCGAGCGGTTCGTCCCGGAGAAGGCCCGGGCCGCGGTCCGGCAGGTTCACGGCCGGGTCATGGCCGGTGAGATGGAGATGGCGGCCCACTTCGAGAACCCGATCCTGACCCGGGACGGAACATCGCGGATGGTGTCGTGGAACAACACCCTGCTGCTGGACGAGAGCGGGGGGATCATCGGGTCGTCGAGTCTGGGAGAGGACATCACCGACACCCTGCGGGTCGCCGTCGACCTGCGGGCGTCGGAGGCCCGATGGCGGTCGCTGGCCGAAGGGTCGCCCGACCATGTGGTGACGCTGGCGCCCGACCTGACGATCACCTATGTCAACCGTCCGCTCCCCGGCCTGACCGTCGGGGAGATGGTGGGGGCGTCGATCCTGACCTTCAAGGCGTCCGAGCAACGCAGCCTGGTGGAGGCGACCCTTGCGGGGGTTCTGGAGTCGGGGAAGAGCGCCCGGTACGAGAGCCGGTACCCCTTCCCGGGGGAGGGGGATCTCTATTACGAAACCAACGCCGCCCCCCTCTTCGACGACGGGAGCATCACCGGGCTGACGCTGGTGGTCCGGGACATCACCGCCCGCAAGGAGGACGAGCGACGGCTCATCGACGCCCACCGCCGTCTCGAAGAGGCGATCGCCGAAAAGGACCAGTACCTTTCCCTCATCGCCCACGACATCAAGTCCCCCCTCTCCGGGGTCCGGTCGATGCTCCAGATGATCCGCGAAAATCCGGCGCGGTTGCAGAGCGGGGAACGGGATGTGGGGGGCGCGATGATCGCCAACATCGACAAGGTGTTGCGCCTTATCGACCACATGCTGGCGGGGCGGGGGACGCAGGGGACCACCCCGCTGAGCCGGAAGGTGGTCTCCCTGCGCCATCTGGTGGACGAGGCGGTCCAGTCGCTGGAGGTGGCCGCAGCGGAGAAGGGGGTGGCGGTGGAGAACCGGATTCCGGAATCGTTGACCCGCTACGTCGATCCGGCGCTGATCCATCAGCTCTTCATGAACCTCCTCTCAAACGCCATCAAGTTCAGCCATCGGGGGGGGCACGTGACGGTGGAGGCCAGGGAGGACGAGGATCGGATCGTCGTCGCAGACACCGGCGTCGGCATCGATCCTTCGCGGATACCTTCCCTCACCGATTCTTCGGTCACGACCACCACCCCCGGCACCGCCGCCGAGACCGGCTACGGGCTGGGGCTCCCCTTCTGCCAGAAGATCGTCCGGCTCCATGGGGGGGAGCTTACCATCGTCTCCACGCCGGGGGTCGGAACCCGTGTGGCGGCGCGGTTGCCGGAACGGCGCCCGGTGGCGCTGATCGTGGACGACGACGAACTGATCCGGATCGTCTACGGCGCCCGTCTGCGGGACATGGGGCTCTCGGTGCAGGAGGCGGGGGACGGGGTGAGCGCCATGGGGCTGATGGAGCGGGAGAAACCCGATCTGGTGCTGTGCGACATCCACATGGCGCCGGGGGACGGGTTCGAGACCCTTCGGTGGGCGCGCGACCGGTGGGAGGCCACCGACCTGCCGTTCTATCTGGTCTCGTCCGACTCCCGCCCGGACACCCGGGAGAAGGGACGGCAGATGGGCGCCAACGGGCTGCTGGTCAAACCGATCTCCGAAGAGGCGCTGGACCGGGAAATTCGCACCCACCTCTTCGTCTGACCGCCGTGTAGACGGGGGGAAGAGCGCCCACCTCGGCGTGGGGGGGGGCAGGGGCGCGAGTTGAAAACGCCCTTGACCGGTCAATGATTGCGCGGCGAAGTACCCCGGAACGGAAATCAATTCAACTACCGGGGGTGCGTAGACGCGCCTGTGAGAGAACGGGGGGAAGATCGCGGACCCCCGCGTAGGGGGCTAGCGGCGGAGGACCAGCGCCATCCATCGCCAGACATTCAGGATACCCGCCAGCGACGCCGCCACATACGTCAAGGCCGCCGCCGTCAATACTCGTCGGGCCGCCGGAGCCTCCTCCTCCGACAGGTAGCCCCCCTCCTTCAGGATCGGCAACGCCCGGCCAAAACTGGCGTCCCACTCCACCGGCAGCGTCGCCAGATGGACCAGCGCCACCGATGAGAGCGACATCCCCCCGAGAGCGAACACCGCAAACGTCGCCATCGGTGACCGGGTGATCGCCAGCGCCACCGGCATCAGCAGCAACGCCGCCGCCCCCGCCTTCTCCAGCCGTTGCGCCCCCTTCACCAGCCGCGCCCGCGCCGCCAGCGGCGCATATCCGTGGGCGTCTTGCAGGGCGGGCCCCACCTCGTGGGCCGCCACCGCCGCCGCCGTCAGCGACCGTCCCCGGGCGACCCGGCGCGACAGCCGGATCGTCTTCGTCTCCGGATCGTAGTGGTCCCCCCCGTCGATCTCCTCGACGGTGACACCGGACAGCCCGAACCGCTCGACCAGATGGCGGGCCAAATCCCCCCCCGTTCCCGGCAAGGCCGGGTTGTCGGCGGCGTATTTCTCCATGACATGACCCGCCCAGAGAGTCGGCCCGACCAGCGCGGCCACCAGCAGGAGAAAGAGGAACAGGTAGAACATTCCCCATTATCGCCCAAACGCCAGCCCCTGCGCGCAGGGTAGGGGTGTGGGGTGGGCGCCCTTGACCGATGATGACCAAGCGGGCGCAGACCGCGGATCTTTATGTGTAACAGGGGGAAGGGAACAGGCGCAAGCCTGCCCCCGCGTGGGGGGCGAGCAGGGTGTTGGGCGAGAGCAGAGAACCGCCTTGACCGGTCAAGGATTGCGCGGAGAAGTACCCCCGGAACGCAGGCTTGCGCCTGTCCCCTTCCCAGCTCTCTCTACTGGGTGCGTCTTCGCCGCACAACTCTTGACAGGTGAAGGGGGACGAAGACGCGCCCGTGCGGTAGCGGGGGGAAGATCGCGGACCCCCGCGTGGGGGTTAGGGGGTGGGGTCGCCGTGCGCCTTCGCCACCCCGTGCGTCAGCCCCGGCCAGACCGCCGCCAGGTTTTCGATCGCCCCCTTGGGAGAGCCGGGGAGGTTCACGATCAGCGTCGTCCCCCGGAAACCCGCCAGCCCCCGGGAGAGGATCGCGTGGGGCGTGATGGCCCGCGACGCCGCCCGCATCGCCTCCGGGACGCCGGGCAGCTCCCGCTCGATGAGAGGGCGGGTCGCTTCGGGCGTCAGGTCGCGGGGGGAGACGC
>JADGCD010000175.1:0-1162 GCA_015229165.1 Nitrospinota bacterium
GTACGTTTATATAAGAGCTAATGTACGTTTATATAAGAGCTAATGTACGTTTATAAGCTCTGTAATGCAGGCACGGCAAGGCTTTCAGCCAGTCTAAAAGCATTTAAAAGCTTTAAAAACAATTAAAAGCCCAACGGCAGGGGAGTGAAACTGCCCTAGGTACTCGCTAAAGCTCGTACTCTATTGCTGTTCGCTTCGCTCACAGCGAGGGGCAGTTTTGGTTAATTCTGTTTATGAAATCCAAGATCAAAAGCAACTATGGATTCGCTTCGCTCAAGGCTTTTTTAAGAGCAAAAGCGCACAAAAACAGGTACTTTCTAGGTGCAAAAGGCAAAAAAGCAGTTTTTCAGAGGGGCAAGGGCGAATTTTTTATGTTGATGATTTAGCATTGCTAGAAATAACCTTTGCGCCTGATGTTGTTCCACTGGTGACACGGTTGGAAGAACACTTCACAAGCTACCAAGCTAAACAAGTCGCACACTTAACCAGTAAATACGCAACAAGGCTTTATGAGCTTCTCATTGCGTGGCGTGAAGTTGGCAAAGTTCCACAAATAGAAATTAGTGAATTTAGAAACCGTTTAGGACTTTTAGATGATGAATACACAGCAATGCACAACTTTAAAAAGCGTGTACTAGAGCCATCTATTCAGCAGATCAATGAACATACAGACATTACCGTAACGTATGAGCAGCATAAAAAAGGGCGGTTGATTTCAGGCTTTTCATTCAAAATTAAACAGAAGCAACAGGCGAAAAAAGTAGAATCAAATCGAGATCCAAATACAGCCGATCTATTTACAAAAATGACAGATTCACAACGCTATTTGTTCGGTCACAAGCTATCTACGCTGCAAGAAATGAGCGAATATTCTCAAGGTACTGAATCATTTGAAGATTTCGCAAAACGTATTGCAGACATGCTTTTAGATCCTGATAAATTCAGGACGTTTTATCCTCTGTTAGTACAGGTTGGTTTTAGGGGCTAGGCATATCATGGTCATTTGACCTCTCCCTAGTCCGATTTTGGTCAGGGTTATAGCTTTGTTCGGCTTTACGTTGCTGTCGTCTTTCATGCGTTACAACGTCTTGCGCTTCTGTTAATAACGTGGTGTATCTATCTGATTCCGCTTGGAATTGACATGCCTGCAAGTGTTCTTTTA
>JADGCD010000175.1:1172-4446 GCA_015229165.1 Nitrospinota bacterium
TAGATGCCACTTATGAGGATGCAGGGGTATCCCTGAGATTTACATCTATAGTGCTGGTTATGCTCAAAATTTTAGATAAATATAACCCCTATACACGGTATAAAAAAGATGTGGTTTTAAAGCTAAAGAAAGATTACTCGATTGATTTCTATCATTTAGCTAAAAAAAATCAGGCTAAAAATGGCTTTGAGCTGACGCTAGATCAAATGTTCTCGGAGTTTGGACTACCAGACTCATATAGAGATTTGAGGAATCTGAAGCGCAGGGTGCTAAAAAATGCTATGGAAGAAATCAATGCGGTTACAGATATTAGCATCGAGTATATGCCAATCAAGCAAGGACGCTCGGTAACTGGCTTTAAGTTTACGGTTAGAGAGAAACCAAAACCAAAAGTGACAGAAACAGGGCGAGATAAAAATACGATAGATATGTTCTGCAATCTCAATGACGCTCAGATCAGCAAATATAGCTCGATACTGAGCAAGGTTAGCGATATATCAGATTTATCTACTTTCCCCGATTACAGCACTTTTGCCCAATGGATAGCCAATATATTGAGAGATCCAAAGTCAGTAAGGGAAGTCACTGCAAAACGTATCTTTACAGCACTACACCAGTACACAGATTTCAAGGGCTAGGCATATCATTGTTGTGGTCGTTTGACTTTTCCCTGGCATGGTCATAGTTGGGGCTATAGCTTTGTTCGGCTTTCCGTTGCTGTCGTCTTTCATGCGTTACAGCGTCTTGCGCTTCTGTTAGCAAGGTGGTGTATCTATCTGATTCCGCTTGGAATTGACATGCCTGCAAGTGTTCTTTTAGTGAATCCAATTTGTCTGTACTGCCAAAATTTAAGGCAAGTCTATCAATGTGCGCCAAAGTTGAAGCGCAAACTCTGCGTGTGGTCTGTGTCTCATGAAGTCCGATGCCCTCCGCATATTCGGGCGATGTGATCTCAAAAAACTTTAGCGACTCTGCTGTCGCTCGTTCAAAATCATATTTACCTTTGACTCGAAATAGGTTTGAGCAAAGTCTGAAATAATAATGCTCACGATCTGTGCGTAGTAAGTCGTTCATCGTGTCAATCGGGTTTGCTTGTTCAAAACTATGTCTTTCATCAAGCAACTGGCTTTGTGCAATCTGCTGTGGATCTCGTTCTTGTGGTACTGGTGGCGGTGTTATTTGGTGTGCCTGTTCCTGCTGCTGTTTCAAGGCTGCTTCGTACTCTTTGGCGTATAACTGCATGTTATTGCGCTCTCTAATCGCCTTGATTTCCGCTTTTTTATTCTCTATATCCTTAACCACTTCAGGCGGTAAATCGTCAGCATATAGCTTCCACCGTGCGATCTGTGGCACATCCTCAAGCTGTGTGCCGTGCGTCTTGTTGTAATCACGGTTAGACAAGCATGAAACAAGGCTAGGGACTTCAACCTCGATTCCATTTATTAATAGTTTTTTAGTTGGTGCAAACTGCTGTAAGTGTTGATTGATAAGGGTTTCAGTAATCTGACGATATTCTTTTACTTGATCTCGACCCATCCCTAGAGCATTGGCGGTGAGCTTTGGCGCACCGCCCTTTGTGGGATTTTTTGGGCGGTACTGGCTAAAAAACTGGTCGGGCAGTCGCTCCAGTCCATCGGACAGGCTACGCTCTGAGTACATCAGGTGTAAGTGTGGTTGTTCTTCTCCAGTGATAGAACTCTTATGCGTGTGTATCGCTGCGGTAAATGGCAACTGGTGTTGTGTTGCAAATTGCTGAATCAGGTCTTGCGCTAAGGCTTGGCGTTGTAGCGTGGTCAAAGTATTTGGCAAGGCAATGGTAATTGCTGAAGAAGTCCGCCCTCTGGCAATTTCGTATTTGTCGGCTGCCGCCCAAAAAAGGTCAGGGCGGTCAGTCGCCCATGTCGGCATGTTGCCAGACTTTACCCACTCCAATTTTTCGTTTTCGTGTTTTGCATCATTTTTAAAATGGGCGGTTCGGGTCAGATAGTGAAAAGTGTTTTTGCTTGAACTGTCTTTTTTGACATTGTGCTGAAGATCGAAATAGAACATACCGCCCCGCTTTTGCCCCGCAGGGCGAAGTCCACTGTCTTTTTTTGATACTACACTGCGTAGCAGTGGAGTGTCAAAAAAAGACAGGGAGACGAGATAAACATTTATTTCAGCATAGCTGAATAAATGTTTACTGGGTACGCTATCTGAAGCTATCATGAATCGAATTTGTGAAAACAGAGGGCTTGTTTTATGGCTGGACGTAAACCATTAACACTAACCAATAATGACTATTTTGACATTCTCGAACATATCTATGATTTGCCATTTAAACGAAAATGCGAACAGAAATTGCTCGACATTCGTGAGAGTAGCAATAAAAAAGGTGATCTCTCATTTTTCACGCCTGAAGATTTCGAGGTGCTTAAAAAATGCCGATATGAGAGGAATGCGTATATGAAGCGTCAGACGCTCTTACAGCTCATTTTAGCCACCGACAGCACCAAACGTACCACCACAGAGCAAAAAGTGGCTGTATTGAGCAATCAGAAGCAAATAGACGCATATTTCACAATGCACGACACCCTTGGTTTATTGCTCAGAAAAAACAGGACTGCTACGGCTGAAAAAAATGCAGTTAAAAAAGCGGATATGGTTTTAAATCCTGAAGTTAAAAATGATTCAATAAAAGATGAAAGAAAACAGAGAGATAGAGAAAATTATTTTTTAGGTGCGTATGTCAAAAAACTGCTCGATTCATCTGATTTTCATAAAAATTCAAAAGAAATTCAAAGAATTGCATTTCTTTTCAGCACTGTTGAACCTGAGAAAAAGCCGAAGCATATTGAAATTTATCAGGAAGCGAAAAATGACCCTAGAAACCCTTTCAATAGTTAAGATTATCTAAATAATACAACATCTTACAGAACGAGTGTCTACGAGTGAACAAGCCAAATTTCGCCCCTTGACCCTCTGAAAAACCGCTTTTTACGGTTTTCGCCCCTAGAAAGTAACTATTTTGTGTGCTGATTTTGGCGTATCTCATCTTATTAACAGCCCAGAACCCTCGATTTTATTGGATTTCGTGCGCTTTTGCTTTTAAAACACTCAGTAACTTTGTTTTGAATTGCTACAGTGCTTAAGGGGTATTTTTTTTCTTCAAAATCGGTCATTTAATCACCTAATTTAGAGTAAATATTTACATGATTTTTGTACCCTATTATCAATAGAGATATGAATTTGATAGGCATACCTTAGCATGAAAAACAATAAAGGGTACAAATAT
>JADGCD010000176.1 GCA_015229165.1 Nitrospinota bacterium
GTCGATGACCTGTCCGTGGGCGTCCAGCCAGCCGTAGTAGAGGTCGACCTTCAGATCTTCCTGCGTCAGGCCGCCCAGACGGACGTAGGCCGACACGGAGAGCATCTTGCCGACCACCAGTTCGCCGTCGTCGACGGCCTTGATCTCGTCCACGGCCACGCCGCTCCACCGCTGGGCCAGCTCCTGCTTCCAGTGGGCCAGCGACTTCAGGCGGGAGCGGTCCTCGCCGACCATCTGGCGCACCCGGTTGGCGCAGGGGAGGTAGAAGTAGGTGGTGTAGTTCCGCACCATCCGGTTGGTGTTGAAGAAGAGGTTCAGCTTGGACAGCGACGCCTTCATCATCTTGATCCAGCCGCGCGGCATGTCGTCCTTCCCCCGGTCGTAGTAGAGGGGGACGATCTCCTTCTCCAGCAGGTCGTAGAGGGCGCGGGACTCGACCTGGTCCTGCTCGACATGGTCTTCGTAGTCCTCCCCCTTGCCGATGGCCCAGCCGGCGTCGGCGGCGTACCCTTCGCACCACCAGCCGTCGAGGACGGAGAAGTTGAGCGCGCCGTTGGCGGAGGCCTTCATGCCGGAGGTGCCGGAGGCCTCCATGGGGCGCCGGGGGGTGTTCAGCCAGACGTCGACCCCCTGCACCATGTAGCGGGCCACGTTGATGTCGTAGTTTTCGAGGAAGACGATCTTGTCGCGCAGCCCCTCTTCCCGGATCCAGTGGATGATGTTCTTGATGAGGGTCTTCCCCTCGTTGTCCTTCGGGTGGGCCTTGCCCGCGAAGATCAGCTGCACCGGTCGGTCCCGGTCGGAGACGATTTTCTTGAGCCGTTCGAGGTCGGCGAAGACCAGCGTGGCCCGCTTGTAGGTGGCGAAGCGCCGGGCGAAGCCGATGGTCAGCGCGTCGGGGCGCAGCACCTCGTCGGCCACGGCGGTCTCCTTCACCGACGAGCCCCGCTTGATCATCTGCTGGCGCAGGCGGGTCCGGGCGAAGCCGACGAGGCGCTCGCGGCGGCGTTCGTGGGTGCGCCACAACTCGGCGTCGGGGATGTCGGCCACCCGGCGCCAGACCGAGTCGTTGGCCGGTTCGTGGACCCACTGGCCGCCGAGATACCGGTCAAAGAGGGTCCACATGTCCTCGGAGAGCCAGGAGCGGATGTGGACGCCGTTGGTGATGGCGCGGATGGGGACGTCCCGCCGGTCGAGCCCCTTGTAGATTTCGGACCACATCTCCTTGGAGACTTCGGAGTGCAGCTCCGAGACGCCGTTGCAGAAGGAGGCCATCCGGATGGCCAGCACCGTCATGCAGAAGGGCTCGGTGTCGTCGGAGGGGTTCTGGCGCCCCAGCCCGAGGAAATGCCGCTCGGCCAGCCGAAGCTCGCGGCAGTACTCGGCGAAATACTCCATGACCAGCGGGGCGCCGAACATGTCGTTGCCCGCCGGGACCGGGGTGTGGGTGGTGAAGACAGAGGAGGCGATGACCTCCTCGCGGGCCTCTTCGAAGGTCATCTGCCGGTCCCGGACCAGGTCGCGGATCCGCTCCAGCGCCAGGAAGGCCGAATGCCCCTCGTTCATGTGGAAGACGGTGGTCTCGATGCCCAGCGCCTTCAACGCCTTGACGCCCCCCATGCCGAGCAGCACCTCCTGCTCCACCCGCATCCGGTGGTCGCCGCCGTAGAGCTGGTAGGTGATGGTCTTGTCGTGCTCGTTGTTCTCCGGCACGTTGGTGTCGAGCAGGAACAGCGGCGTCCGCCCCACCTGGGCGCGCCAGATCCGGGCGGTCACTTTCCGTCCCGGATAGGAGACCTGGATGCGGATTTCGGCGCCGTTCTCGTCGGTCTCAAGGAAGACCGGCATGTTGTAGAAGTCGTTTTCCGGGTAGAACTCCTGCTGCCACCCGTCCGGGTTGAGGTACTGCTGGAAGTACCCCTGCTGATAGAGGAGCCCCACCCCCACCAGCGGCAACCCCAGATCCGAGGCCGACTTCAGGTGGTCCCCGGCGAGAATGCCCAGGCCACCGGAGTAGATCGGCAGGCATTCGGTGATGCCGAACTCGGCGGAGAAGTAGGCGATGCGGATGTCCCCCACCTTGGTCTGGTGGGCCTTCTGGAACCAGAATGCCGACTCCATGTATTCGGTAAGGCCGTAGAGCACCCGGTCCATATGGGTTGTGAAGCCGTCGTCTTCGGCCAGCTCTTCCAGACGGGTCTGGGAGATGGAGCCAAGGAGCTTCAACGGGTTCTGGTTGGTTTCGACCCAGAGTTTGGGATCGAGACGGCTCCAGAGGGAGACGGCGTCCGGGTGCCAGGCCCACCAGAGGTTGTTGGCCAGCCCGGAGAGGGGCTTTAAGCGCTCGGGGAGCGACGGATGGATCTGGTAGGCGGTAATCTTGCGCATCGAAGCCTCTTTTCGGTCGGGTGAACCTTCCGCGGCCGACGCGGAAGGGTGATGGTGCGTATCGCTCCCGATACGGTAGCAGATCGGCGGTTCCGATTCATCCCCTAATAAGAAGAGGAGCCTCGTTTCTGACGTTTTCGTTACAAGGACCGAGCCCTTCGTCCGCCCCCCTCACCTCAAAACGACGCCATGCTGTTGAGGCCGCAGGGACCGAGGCGGCGAAGACGCCGCCTCCGAAGAGAACACGGTGGCGCCCCTCGCCGCGACGCGTACGACACTGCCGACTCAAAGCGACGTCATGCTGTTGAAGCCGCAACGACCGAGGCGGCGAAGACGCCGTCTCCGAAGAGAACACGGTGGCGCCCCTCGCCGCGACGCGTAGTCGCTCAGCCGGGTTCGACGGTGAAGCGTTCCTGATGGAGCGAATAGTCGGTATTGATGGCGATCTTGATGTCCAGCCGCCGTTCCATCTCGTCCAGATAGTCCGACTCGTCGTCGAACATCAGGTCCGCCACCGCCGGCGCCACATTGCAGACCACCAACCGCTCCCGCCCCACCGAGCCGGCCACCCTGCGGATCTCCCGGTAGACCTCGTACAGCACCGTGTGGGGCGACTTCACCACCCCCCTCCCCTCGCAGTAGGGACAGGGGGTCGTCAGCGTGCGGGAAAGGGAATCGCGCACCCGTTTGCGGGTCATCTCCACCAGTCCCAGCTCCGATATTTTCAGGATATTCGTGCGCGACCGGTCAGCCTTGAGCGCCTGGTTGAGAGCCGCGTAGACCTTCTCCTTGCTCTCTTCCTTCTCCATGTCGATGAAGTCGATGATGATCAGGCCGCCGAGATTGCGCAGGCGAAGTTGGTAGACGATTTCCTTGACCGCTTCGAGATTGGTCTTGAGGACCGTCTCCTCCTGGTTGACCTTGCCGACGAACTTGCCGGTGTTCACGTCGATGGCGGTCAACGCCTCCGTCTGGTCGATGACGATGTACCCCCCCGATTTCAGCCAGACCTTGCGCCCCAGCGCCCGCTCGATCTCGATCTCCAGCCCGTGGACGTCGAAGAGGGGCTCGTCCCCCTCGTACAGCTCGATCCGGTCGGCGATGTCCGGGAGGTAGGAGCGGCAGAACTCCACCGTCCGCTGGTATTCGTCGACGTCGTCCACCACCACGGTGGTGAAATCGCGGGTGAAGAGGTCGCGGATGGAGCGTTGGACCAGGTTCAGCTCCTGATAGACCAGCGCCGGGGCGGGGAGACTCTCCGAACGGGCGGCGATCGACTGCCACAACTTGTCGAGGAACTCGATATCGTGGGCCAGGTCGGCCTCGGTCATTCCCTCGGCCGCCGTCCGGACGATGTATCCGGCGCCCTCCTCCTTGAGGCTCCAGACCGTCTCCCGCAGCCGCTTTTTCTCCCCTTCCGCCTCGATCCGCCGGGAGACTCCCACCTGGTTGACCCCCGGCATGAAGACCAGATAGCGCCCCGGCAACGTGATGTAGGTGGTGATGCGCGGCCCCTTGGAGCCCATGGGGTTCTTCGACACCTGCACGTTGATCTGGCGCCCCTCGGTCAGGAGATCCTCGATGGGGAGGTGATGGTCGTGGCGGCGCCCCCCCTCCATGTCCAGATCGAGATCGTCCTCGCCGTGGGCGGTGTCGCCGGGGCTCATGACCCCGTTGACGCTCTGGTCCACGTCGGAGACGTAGAGAAACCCCGCCCGGGGCAACCCGATGTCGACGAACGCCACCTGCATCCCCGGCAGAACCTTGGTGACGACCCCTTTGTAGATGTTCCCCACCAGCCCCTGGTCGGCGCCCCGCTCCACATAGAGTTCGGTGATGGCCCGGTTTTCGAGCAGGGCCACGCGGGTCTCGCGGGAGAGTACGTTGCAGATGATTTTCGAAGACATGACCGGAACGGAGGTAGGGGTTGATCAAATCGTTGTAAAGGCTGGATTTTACCACACCCCGAACCCGCCCGTGCGGATCGGGTGGCGCAAAAGGGGAATTGGGGGTACGATTCGACGATACCTGTCCGTCACGTTGAAGGAGCGGGA
>JADGCD010000177.1 GCA_015229165.1 Nitrospinota bacterium
GGGCGATCGTCGAAGCGTTGCGGCAGGCCCCTTTCGCCCGGTCGCTGGCCTGGCCCCCCTTCCCCCCGGCCACCGTCGACCAGTTGGCCCGGGTCCACGACCCTTCCTATCTGACCGCCCTCGAAGAGAACATTCTCTCCGGCGCCGACCGGCTGGACGCCGACACCGCCGTCTCCTTCGACTCGTGGCAGGCGGCGCTGGCCGCCTCCGGCGCGCTGATCGCCGCCGTGGCCGACGTGGTGTCCGGGACCTACGCCAACGCCTTCTGCCCCGTCCGCCCGCCGGGGCATCACGCCGAGCGGAGCCGGGCCATGGGCTTTTGCCTGGTCAACCATGTGGCCGTGGCCGCCCGGGAGGCGCAAGAAGCGCTGGGGCTGGCCCGGATCGCCATCGTTGACTTCGACGTCCACCACGGCAACGGCACGCAGCAGATCTTCTACAACGATCCGTCGGTCCTGTACGTCTCGCTTCACCTCTCCCCCCACTATCCCGGCACCGGCGCTTTCTCGGAAACCGGCCGGGGGGCGGGTCAGGGGGGCGACGCTCAATCTTCCCCTCCCGGCAGGCTTCGGCGACCGGGAGATCGTCCCCCTGTTCGAGCGGCGGGTGATCCCTGCGCTACGCCAGTTCGCCCCGGAGCTGATCCTCGTCTCGGCCGGGTTCGACGGCCACCGGGACGACCCGCTGGGGGGGCTGACCCTAACCGAAAGGGGGTATGGTGACCTCACCGCCCTGCTGGTCGGCGTCGCCGCCGAGTTGGGACACGGGCGGATCGTCTCCACCCTTGAAGGGGGATACAATTACGAGGCGCTGGCCGCCTCGGCGGTAGCCCATGTGGAACAACTGGCCGCCGGGATAAAAAGGGGCTGACAAGGCCAAATGTCTGGAAACGCAAAAGTAATCACGGTATGATGCTTCGCAGAATGAATAACCCGAATCGCCTTTACGGATTCCCCTCCCCCCGCGCCGGTCGGGTCGTGGCGCCCCTTTTCCTTCTGTCGCTTTTCCTCCTTTCCGGCTGCAAACTCCAGTACCTGTCGGAGGATTTCAGGATGACCATCCGCCCCGACGGCTCGGGGACGCTGACGGTCAATTTCCGGGACTTCGGCTCCGGTGAAGAGACCGCCGGACTGCGCAACCGGGATCTGGAGCAACTCAAGGAATATTCGCGGGACGAGAAATATATCGACGAAGCGGCGGCAAAAGGGGTCACGATCACCCACCGGCGGCTCGAGTTCGTCAACTACGCCGTCGGCGGCGTGCTGGAAGCCACCGCGAAGGAATATCAACGCTTCTTCGACGCCCTTCCCCTCTACACTTGGGAAGAGGATGGCGCCTTTCACTATCTGACCCCGGTGAAGCAGACGGTCCTCCGGGCCGATCTCTCCGAAGGGGGGCGGATCGTCAAGCGCAAGGGGAAGATCGCCTTCCGCTGGCCCGTCGACGCCACCGACATCGGCTTCACCGCCGACTACCAGACCGCCGGCGCCTCATTCAGGATCGAGTTCCAGCGGGAATTCAATACCGACAAGTGACCGGCGCTTCCCTGCGGGGGGCGCGGCGCGGGGAGCCCGCATGAACCCGATCCCCTTTCTCCCCACCACCCCCGCCGACGTGGCCGCCCGGGGTTGGGACGCTCTCGACGTAATCCTCGTCACCGGCGACGCCTACATCGACCACCCCTCGTTCGGCGCCGCGCTGGTGGGGCGCTATCTCGAATCGCTCGGCGTCCGGGTCGGCCTCATCGCCGCCCCCGCCATGGACAACCCCGACGACTTCACCCGGCTGGGGCGTCCCCGCTGGTTCTTCGGCGTCACCGCCGGGGCGCTGGACTCGATGATCATGCGCTACACCGCCGCCAGAAAACCGAGGAGCGACGACGACTACGTCCCCGGCGGACAGGCGGGGCGCCGTCCGGCCCGGGCGGTCATCGCCTATTGCAACCGGCTGCGGGAGCTGTTCGACAACCCCCCGCTGGTCATCGGCGGCGTCGAGGCGAGCATGCGCCGCTTCGCCCACTACGACTATTGGGACCACAAGGTCCGCCGCAGCCTCCTGCTCGACAGCCGGGCCGACCTTCTGGTCTACGGCATGGGGGAACGGCCGCTGAAGGCCCTCGTCGCCCGGCTCGAAGCCGGAGAGCCGCTTGGGGAAATCGTCGACCTGCCGGGTACGGCGGTGGTGGTCAAGGAGCCCCCCGCCGGGGAGGAGAGCGTTCTCCTCCCCTCCGCCGACACCGTGGCCAAAGACAAGGAGGCCTATGCCGTCGCCTCCAAACTGATCCACCGGAACCAGAACCCCGGCTGCGCCAAGACCCTCGTCCAGCCCCACGGGAACCGGTTCGTCCGGGTCAACCCCCCGGCGGCGCCTTTGACCACCGAGGAAATGGACGCCCTCTACGCCCTCTCCTTCGTCCGGGCGCCCCACCCGTCGTACGTCGAGCCGATCCCCGCCTTCGAGATGATCCGTTTCTCGGTCACCGCCATGCGGGGCTGTTTCGGCGGCTGCGCCTTCTGCGCGCTCACGGTCCACCAGGGGCGCCACGTCTCCTCCCGCTCGACGGAATCGATCGTCGACGAGATCGCCGCCATGACCCGGCTCCCCGGCTTCACCGGCCATGTCTCCGACATCGGCGGCCCCACGGCCAACATGTACATGATGCGGTGCGACGACCCGGCGGTGGAGGCGTTGTGCCGCAAGGAGTCGTGCGTCTGGCCGTCGGTCTGCTCCCGGCTGGTCGCCGACCACGGCCCGCTGATCGAAACGTTGCGGGCCGCCCGGCAGGTTCCGGGGGTCAAGAAGGTCTTCGTCGGCTCCGGCGTCCGGTACGATCTGGCGCTCCTCTCCCCCGAATATATCCGGGAGCTGGCGGCGCACCATGTCTCCGGCCAGTTGAAGGTGGCGCCGGAGCATGTCGACCCGGCGGTGTTGAAGGCCATGCGCAAGCCCCCCATCGAGACCTACGACCGGTTCGCCTCCGACTTCCTGACCGCCTCCAAACAGGCGGGCAAGGAGCAGTACCTGATCCCCTATTTCATCGCCTCCCATCCGGGATGCGGCCTGCCGGAGCAGGTGAAGCTGGCCGAGTATCTCCATTCGCGCAACATCCGTCCCCGGCAGGTTCAGGATTTCATCCCGGCGCCGATGACGCTGGCGGCCGACATGTACTGGAGCGGCGTCGATCCGATGAGCGGACAGCCGCTTTCCGTCACCGCCGACGAGAAGGGGCGCCGCCTCCAGCGGGCGCTGATGCAATACTTCAAGCCGGAGAACCGGCAGGATGTGGCGCAGGCCTGCGCCGCGGCGGGGCGCTCGGATCTGGTCGGCTTTGGCAAGAAGAAGCTGGCGCCCCCCGTCCCCCCCGGGGGCTACAAGAACGGGCCGTCCCCCGCGCCGCGCCACGACCGGCGCCCGCCGAAGAAGGGGCCGAAGCCGTGAGCCCGACGTTCACCGGGCTGTTCACCGGGCGTCTGGTCGGGATCATGGAGAAGGACGGATACGACCGGCTGGGGCCGTCGCTGACGGGGCGCTGGTTTCTCGTCCCCTTCTCCGACGGCGACGCCGGGGCGCACGGGGCCGACGCCGCCGACGCGGCGGCTCTCCTGCTCCGCCTCGCCGACGAGGTGAAGGGAAGGAACCTGATGAGCGCCACCTACCCTTTCACCTATGTCCACACCCCCGACGACCCGCAGATGATCAAACTCTACGATCCCTTGGCCTGCGGCTCGGGCTGTTCCTCGGGGTCGCCGATGCCTTGGTGGGTCGTCAGCCGGGTGGCGCCGTCGGCCGACGAGCTGGCCTCGTTGCGGGGGGCATTCGCCGGGGCCGACACCCCTTTTTGGAAGAAACTTATCCCGTGGAGGGCGTAGGCCGTATAATGTATCGGTTCGAACCACTCTCCAACCTCTGAGGCCCGATGCTCGAAAACGACGTGGTCATGGTGGTGGACGATTCGTCCTCCATCCGCCAGATCATCACCGCCACCCTGCGCACCCACCTCTATTGCCGCAATATCCTGCAGGCGGCGTCGGGAAAGGAGGCGCTGGAGCTGATCGAGAAGAACGAACGGATCGACTGGATCCTGTCGGACTGGGAGATGCCCCGCATGGGGGGGGACGAGCTGCTTCTGAAGATTCGCCAGCATCCGAAGACCAAGACGGTCCCCTTCATCATGATCACCAGCCGCAAGGACCGGGACTCGCTCATCACCGCCGCCCAGGCGGGGGTCACGGACTACCTGATCAAACCGTTCACCGCCGCCGCCCTGACCGAAAAGATCCGGAAGGTGGCGATCTCGCTGGAGCGGCGCGCCCACTCCCGCTTCATCGCGGAGACCACGAACAAGGTCAGGATCACGTTCAAAAACGGTTTCACCGTCGAGGGGGGGGTGGATAACCTCTCGGAGACGGGCGCTCTCTTCAAAACGCCGCTGTTCCGGAC
>JADGCD010000017.1 GCA_015229165.1 Nitrospinota bacterium
TCGGCGCCCATCTGCACGATGTCGTCGGCTACCGGGACCACCTTCCCCCCGCCGGGTCCGAAGGGTCGGTCGATTTCTCCCTCGTCCGCCGTCTCCTGCCGGAGCGGGCGACGCTGGTCTACGAGTTGCGCGACGGCGTCGCGGACGACGAGGCGGCCCGGGGTTACGCCCGGCTCTGCCAGCTCATGCGGGGCTGACGTGTCGCGTCGCGTCGGCGTCGACCTGCGGGCGTTGCAGGACGGATTCAAGGCCCACAAGACCCGGGGGATCGGGGTCTATACCGGCGCCCTCATGGCCCGGCGCGACCGGGCGCCCGCCGGGCTGGCGCTGGCGCCCTTCCACGACCCGAAGTTCGAGGCCGAACTCCCCTCCCGCTGCGGCTCCGCGCCGCTGGTCCGCACGCCGTTGGCCGCGCTTCTCGACCCGTGGATGAAGGAGTATGTCCGCCAGCACACCTTCCTGAAAGGACTCCTGACCCGCCATGCGCGGGAACAACGGCTCGACGCGATCTTCTTCCCCTCCCATCTGGACGCCCCCTCGGGGTTGCCGGTTCCGACCGTCGTCACCGCCCACGACATGATCCAGCGGGCGCTGATGGAGATCCGTCCGGCCACGTTCAAGGACCGGCTCCATGTCCGCAAGCAGTGCGAGGTGTTGCGGCAGGCCGCGCGAATCATCGCCGTCTCGGCGCACACCGCCGACGACGTGGTCCGCTACGCCGGGGTCGACCGGTCGAAGATCGAGGTAATCCACAACGGGGTCGACCCGCTCTTCCGCCGTCTCGACCGGGCCGGCGACGGGCCGGTGAACGGCCACCGCCTGCCGGAGCGGTTCGTCCTGAACGTGGGGGGGATCGACTGGCGCAAGAACGTGGAGCTGCTGTTCGACAGCTTCTCCCGGCTGCTGGCTTCCCACCCCGACCTGTCGCTGGTGATGACCGGGGCCATCGAAAACGATCCCCGCTACGCCGGGTTCAAGGCCGACCTGACCCGCCGGGGGCTGGCCGACCGGGTCGTCGCCCCCGGCTACGTCTCTCCCGACGATCTGGTTCGCCTTTACAACCGATGCGAGGTTTTTTTCTATCCGTCGGTCTACGAGGGGTTCGGCCTGCCGGTGGCGGAGGCGATGGCCTGCGGGGCGCCGGTGATTTCGACGAACGTCTCGTCGATCCCGGAGGTGGCCGGCGACGCGGCATTGCTCTTCGACCCGGCCCGGCCCGACGATTTCGCCGACGGCCTGCGCCGGGTCATCGAGGAGCCGTCGCTGCGCCGGGATCTGTCGGAAAAGGGGATCGAACGGGCGGCCCGGTTCGACTGGAACGCCTGCGCCGAGGCCCACTGGCAGGTGTTGAGCGGGGAGGGTGGTTGACGGTGGGGGCAGGGCTTGAGGGGCGCCGTTCGTAACCGCCTCCTCCATCCATCGCAGCGCTCTTCGACGAGGAACGTTGTTGGGGGGGTGGGGCCAGGTATGCGCGTTTCCCCTTCGGCGCCACCCCCTGTCGATCCCAACGGTCGCGGGGGCTACTCCTTGGTGGTGTGGTCGACGGCGTACTCCCCCCGCAAATCCTTCTCCTGGAACGTGGGGAAGACGTCGGCCTTCTCCAGCAGGGCCACCAGATCGGCGTCCAGCTTCCCCCGCCCCACCTCGCCCCGGAGGATGTCGAACGCCTTCGCCAGGGGCATCGCCTTCTTATAGGGGCGGTCGCTGGCGGTGAGGGCCTCCAGAAAATCGGTGATGCACAACATCCGCGACTGGAGCGGCATATGGTCGCCGGTGAGACCCGACGGGTACCCCTTGCCGTCCAGTGTCTCGTGGTGCGATCCGGCGTAGAGGGGGGCGTTTTTCAGCTTGGTGGGGAAGGGGATCTTCTCCAGCATCCGCTGGGTCACGACGATATGGTCCTGCATGATCTTGCGCTCCTCGTCGGTCAGACTCCCCTTGCGGATCAGCAGATAATGCATCTCCTCGTCGGTGACGAGCGGCGCCCCGGTGGCCGGATCGGCGTAGCGGGCGCGGATGGCGTTCAGGCAGCCGATGCGGAGGTCGTCCATGAACTCCTGCGGCTCGTTGCAGGAGAGGACGAAGGCGGTGTCGTTGGCCAGGGTGGTCATCGTGGCGGCCAGTTCGGTCTCGATGGCGGCCACGGCCGCCTCCCCCCCGCCGTCGCGCAGGGCGGCCAGCTGCCGCTCCCGGGCGTCGGCGCGCACATGCTCCCGGTAGCGGCCGAACCGCTCCGCCAGCAGGGCCACCCGGTCGTAGATCCCTTCGAGTTTGGTGGCCTTGTCCATGATGTGCTGGGGGGAGACGATCTTGCCGATGTCGTGCATCCACCCGGCGATCCAGAGCTCCCGGAAGTCGTTTTCGGAGAAGTGGACGTCGGCGAACGGCCCGTCGGTGGCGGCGTCCACCGCCCGGGCCAGCTCCATGGTCAGCCCCGCCACCCGGCGGACGTGGCCGTGGGTGTATTTGCTGCGTGCGTCGAGCCCGGTGGCCATGACGGTCAGGAAGGCTTCGAAGAGCCGCTCGGTCTCCCGCAGGAGGCGGCTGTTGTTGATGGCCACCGCCGCCTGACTGGCCAGCGACTGGGCCAGGATGACATATTGCTCTTCGAACGGCCCCAGACGGCCGTCGTGGGGGTCGATGCAGTTGACCAGTTGGAGGGCGCCGATGACGGTCCCTTCGTGGTCGGCCATGGGGACCACCAGCATGGAGCGGGTCAGATACTTCCGGTCGGCGTCGAATTTCTTCGGGCCGGTGAAGTCGAACAGGGTGGAGGTGTAGACGTCGGGGATGTTGACCGTCTGGTTATTCAGGATGGCATAGCTGGAGACGAAGGCCGGATCGAGCGGCAGGGGGGGGATGTTCACCGGCGTCCCGCTTCTCCCCCCCATCCGGATGCCGAGGGTCTCGTTGCGGCTGATGGCGAAACGGAGCGCGTCCCCCTCCCGCAGGTAGAGGGTGCCGCCGTCGGCGTTCAGGAAACCGCAAACCTCCTCCACGATCCGCTCCAGCAGCCGGTCGAGATCCCGCTCCACGGAAAGGGAGACGCCGATCCGGGAGAGCCGGGTGATGGTGTCCAACTCCCGCTCGTCCATCCCGCGGATGGCGCCGTGGGGGCGCCCTTCACTCATGTCCGTTTCCTCCCTCCGACTCCCGCTCCTGCCACTTCATGAGGATCAGTTCGATCTCGCCGGCGCGGAAGAGGTCGTCCCACGCCTCCACCACCTCCGGGTCGAACTGGCTTCCGGCGCAGCGCAGGATCTCCGCCTGGGCGTCGTCCATGCTCCAGGCCTCCTTGTAGCAGCGCTTGGCCACCAGCGCGTCGAAAACGTCGGCCACGGAACATATCCGGGCGGCCAGCGGAATCCCCTTCCCGGCCAGCCGGTCGGGATACCCGGCGCCGTCCCACCGCTCGTGGTGGCTGCGGGCGATCTGGCGGGCGGTCTCGAAAAAGGGACGGGAGGGGAGAATCCGTTCGCCGTGCAGGGAGTGCCCCTTCATGATGACGAACTCCTCGCCAGTGAGGCGCCCCGGTTTTTTCAGGATATGGTCGGGAATCGAGATCTTGCCGACGTCGTGCATGATGGAGGAGTAGCCGATGTCCTCGACCACCGCTTCGGCCAGCCCCATCTTCCGGGCCAGCGCCTCGCAGAAGCTCTGGATGCGGTAGACATGGTTGCCGGTGGAGTCGTCCTTGGCCTCCGCCGCCACCGCCAGCGACAGGATGGCGTCGATGTTGGCCTGGCGCAGATCCTGGGTCCGCTCCCGGACCCGCTGCTCCAGGTTCATGTTGAACCGGGACATTTTCTCGTTGGCGCGGCGCAGCTCTTCGTAGAGGCTCTTGACCCGCAACTGGCTGCCGATCCGGGCGACGAACTCCTCCGACGAGAAGGGCTTGACGATGTAGTCGTCGGCGCCGGTGTTCAACAGCCGCTTGATGTTCTCCTTCTCGGAGATGGTGGTGGAGACGATGATGGGGATGAACTGGAACCGGGCGTCCCCCCGGATCTTCTCCACCAGCTCCCGGCCGTCCATGCGGGGCATGTTGATGTCGGTCAGGATCATGTCGAAGGCGTCGGGGGCGGCGTTGAGCGCCTCCCACCCGGCCAGCCCGTCGGGGGCGTGCAGGACGGTGTGGCCGTTCTTCTCCAGCAGGTAGGTGGTGATGGCCCGGATGGTCTCCGAATCCTCCACCAGCAGGATGTGGGAGGAGCGGCGTCCGTCGGAGTGGCCGTCGAAGTTGCTCCGGACCCAGGCGGCCAGTTGCCCGGGGCGGAACGGCTTGATGAAGACCTCCTCGACACCGGCCTTCTTGGCCCGTTCGATCTCGGTCTTGCTGTCCATGCCGGTGACGATGGCCACCGGGGTGTCGCGGGTCAGCTCGCCGACCTTGAGTTCGTTGATGAGATCGAGCGCGTCCTTGCCGGAGGCGGCGGGAAGGTCGACGAGGATCAGCCGGTGTCCCGACGCCCTGGCCTGACGGAGCCCCTCCCGGGCGTCGGCGGCGAAGACCAGATCCCCGTCGATGGCGTCGAGCTCGTCTTCGAGGATCAGCCGCGACACCGGATGCTCGTCGATGACGAGTATGCTCTGCGCGGCGGCGGGTCTGCTCATGGGCGCTCTCTGTTCACCGTTGCTTCATGCCTCCCGCGCCTTTCCGGCCCCGGGGACGTTACCTATGCTATCATTTTTCACCATGCGACTGTTGGACCGGTACCTCTTCTCCGAGCTGTTCAAGCTCTTCGTCATGGCCACGCTGACCCTGCTGGCGGTGCTGTTGCTGGAGAAGGTCAATTTCCTCTCCGACCTCCTGCTGGGAAAGGGCGCCTCCTTTTCCGTCATCGGCATGTCGCTGCTCTGCCTGATCCCCACGTTCCTCGGCCTCGCGGCGCCGCTGGCGATCCTGATGGCGTCGCTGATGACCTTCTCCCGGATGTCGGCCGACAACGAAATAACCGCCATGCGGGCCTCCGGAATCAGTCTCTACCGCCTTCTCCTGCCGGTGCTGGCCCTCTCGACGATCGCCATGGCGGGGTCGCTCTACCTCTCCACCTCGGTGACCCACCGCAGCAACCTGGCCTTTCGCGACATCGTAACCGACATCGTCAAGACCAACATCACCATGGAGATACAGGAGCGCCGCTTCTCCACCCGGTTCGAAAACGTCATGATTCGCGTGGGGGAGAAGAAGGGGGACCTTCTCTACGGCGTCTTCATCGCCGACAGCCGCAACCAGCGGTCGCCCCGGATCGTGGAGGCCGACCGGGGGCGGATCGTCATCGCCCCGGCGGGGGACCGGATCGTCATCGACCTGGCCGACGGGGTGATCCACACCGTCGACGAGAAGGACGACTCTTACCAGACGCTGGCGTTCGAAACGTACGGCGTGGGGATCGCCCTGGGCGCCGAGATGACCGGCTCGACGGAGAAGGAGATCCCCCACCTTTCGATCCCGGAGCTGCGGCAGCGGATCGCCTCCATCGACGCCCGCCGGGCGGCCGGGGAGCGGATCAAGCCCCCCTCGGCGGAGATCGTGGCCCTCCACCAGAAGTTCGCCGCCCCGCTGGGGTGTCTGGCGCTCGGGCTGCTGGGGGCGCCGCTGGGAATCATGAGCCACCGCCGGGGCAAGTCGGGGGGGTTCGGCCTGGGGGTGATGATGATCGTCATCAACTATCTGGTCTGGATGGTGGGGCAGGGGCTCGGTTCGGAGGGGAAGATTCCCCCCGAGCTGGGGGTCTGGGCGCCGAACCTGGTCATGGGGTGCGTCGGGCTCTACCTGATCCTCCGGGTCTCCAAGGACACCATGCCGACCCGGCTGGAGCTGTGGCTGGCGGACCGGCTCCGCCGCAGGAGAAAGCGGCGATGAACGTTTTGTCGTCGCTGGACGCGTCCCTCTTCTTCGCCGTCAACAACGGGCTGTCGACCCCCTGGCTGGACGGGGTGATGACGTTCTTCACGGTGGCGGGGGACTTCGCCGGGTGGGCCCTTTTCGGGGCTCTCTTCATCCTCCTGTGGGACACGCCCAACGCGAAACGGCGGCTCCTGGCATTTGCGGCGGCGCTGGCCCTGTCGGGGGGGACGGTGAACCTGATCAAGGAGGTGGTGGCCCGGGACCGCCCGCTGGAGGCGTTCAAGCAGGGAATCGACGCCGGAACGGTGACGATCCATACGCCGTATCACGAGCTGGTGGCCCGCTCGTTTCCGTCGGGGCATACGCAGGCCGCCTTCACCGCTGCGCTGTTCTTCGTCCTCTACTACCGCCACCGGGGGTGGGGGGCCCTTCTGTTGACGACCGCGTCGCTGGTGGGGTTTTCGCGCATCTACGTCGGCGCCCATTATCCGGCGGATGTGGCGGCGGGCGCTCTGCTGGGAGCCGCCGGGGCGTGGCTGGTCTGGCGCCTTGACCGGGAGGCGCCGTTCAAGCCGGCGCCGGGGGATGCGCGCTAAAGGGTCGGGGGCTCTTCCGCCTTCCGGCCGAATCTTTTCTTCGCGATCCGGTATTTCCGCCGGAACCGGACGAGCAACCGTTTGGCCCAGTAGAATTCCGACGCCAGAATGGCCAGCCCCACCGGTATCACCACCACCGCCGGACCGGGGGTGAAAATGAGAACCACGCCGAAGAGAATCACCGATACCCCCACCAGCAGTATCAGGAGACGCCGCAACCGGCGATAGGCGCCAAGGGCCATAAGGGCGGCGCCGTTGGTCGGGGGGGGGGGGGATTCTTCGGCGGGATCGGTCACTGCTCTTGTCCGGTTGGGGCTTGGCTTTTTATCACTATGCGGGGGGCTGACGTTTCTGTCAATGCGCCCCTGCCCTGTCGGGACGGCGTCCATCAGGTGCGCGGCTCTTCCCGATCCGCAAGCGCCATTAAAAAACCCCCGGCCTTTCGGTCGGGGGTTGGTGAATCGGAGATTCCCGTAACCCGTGTCGGCTGGCGACAGGGTCGGCTGGGGCCCGAAGCGTCAGACGTCCTTGGCCACGTCGTTCAGGATGGCGGTGGCGACATCGCTGGCGACCGGCTGCCGGTAGGTTCCGTTGGCGATCTGGGTCTTGATCTGCGCCAGTCGGCTGACGCGACCGATGTCCGGCTTGCTCTCCATGGCCAGCCGATAGGCCTTGATGGCGGCCTGGCTCCGCTCGGAGACCTGGGCGGTCACCGTGGTCTTTTCGGGCGTGGCGCCTTCGGCCGATTTCTTGGCCACGTCACCACGGACCGATTCCCGGGACCGATCCGCCTTTTCGTTCTGGCGAACTTCCTGGGGCTTGCCGCCCGTGATTCTGTTGATGACCATCTTCCTTGCCTTTGCTCTGGGGGAGGTTCCTTCCTCCTCCGTACCATTATATCGGCGCGGGAGGGGGGAAGTTTAGCCCTATTCGCCAAACGGCATTCCGGGACACGACCTGAGCCACGACCTTCTGGCATCATACGCGCCGGGCGCGGGGGGGGTCAATACGGGAATTGAAAGGGATGCATGACGAACTATCTTTATGATTCGGACATTTGTCCCTTCAGATTTTCCAAAATCGTCCGATAATGCGAACAGGAGTTAATGCGCGTCACCACGGATGGGGCGTCGGTAGCCTGATTACGTGGGAGGTGTGCCATGAACGCTGGCGGTGCGGGCCGTTACGGTTCGATCGGGATGAGGTTCAACCTCGCCCAGACCAGCACCCCTGCGGCCGGTAATTCCCGTTCGATGCAGGCGAACTCCATCTCGTCTCTCTTCGGAATGGCCCAACAGCAGACGCAAAGTTTCATCGCCACGGGCAAACAGATGGCGCAAGGAGCTTCGGGGAACTCCCGTATCTCCATCAAAGCCTGACAGGCGTACGCCTCCCCTCTTCCCCCTGTCACTCACCAACAGTCCGCCCCTTCGTGGCTCGCCTCCAATCTGTCTTGCAGTGACTTTCCTTGTCGAGACGGAGCCCACGAAGGGGGCGGCGCGTATGAAAGTGGGGAAGGTGTCGAGCCTTTGGCGAGACCATCGCCATCGCCCGCATAGGGCGCACGCAGGGTGTGGAAAAACGTTAGCGAGGCAGGCTCCGGTAGGAGAACGCGGGCGAGGAAGCGGAGTGTACGCGGGAGTACATGAGCATTCCGAGCCCGTGTTCGACACCCCGGAGCCAACGCAGATAGTTTTTCCACCCCTGCTAGAAGTGGGAGCGGATCACGTCATGCAGCCGCAGTATCCCCACCGGTTTCAGGTTCTCGTCCACCACCGGCAAGGCGGAAATCTGGCTCGTCCGCCGTTCCATGATGTCCAGCGCCTCCGCCGCCGAGGCCGACAGCGCGATGACGCTCGGGCTTGCCCCCATACTCTCCACCACCGGGCGGTCGAGTTTCCCTTCCTCTCCCCGAACGATGAGCCGTTTCAGATCGCCGTCGGTCACGATCCCCTTGATCCGTCCGTTCTGGTCCACGATGCTGACCGCCCCCATCCGGTCCCGGGCCAGGACCGCCACCGCCTCCCGCAGAAGATGTCCCTCCCAACAGGTGGGGTTCTTCGACCGGTCGATCATGTCGGCCACCCGGGCGGTGAGGAGCCACCCGAGCTTCCCCCCCGGATGGAACCGTGCGAACTGGTGGGGGGCGAACTTGCGGGCCGCCATCAGGGCCGCCGCCAGCGCGTCCCCCAGGGCGATGGTGTTGGTGGTGGAGGCCATCGGCGCAAGGTTCATGGGGCATCCTTCCGCGTCCACCGAGAGGGGCAACACCACATGGGCGCCCTTGGCCAGCGAGCTGCCCGGCTCGTTGGTCAGGGCGACGATCCGATTCCCCTGCCCGCGCAGGAAGGGGATGATCTCCACCGTCTCCCGGGTCTCGCCGCTCTTGCTGATGAGAATCGCCACGTCGTCGCCGGTGATGGCCCCCATGTCGCCGTGCAGGGCGTCGGCGGCGTGAAGGGCCACCGCCGTGGTCCCGGTGGAGGAGAAGGTCGCCGCGATCTTCGCCCCCACCAGCCCCGATTTTCCCAGCCCGATGACAAAGATCTTCCCCTTGCAGTCGAAGCAGAGCGTCACCGCCCGGGCGAAGGCGTCGGAGCGGACCACCCCCTCTATCCGGGCGAGCGCGGTTCGCTCTTCGATGATGGTCCGTGCGGCGGCGTTCACCGCCTCTTCGAGCAGGGATGTGTCCATAGAGGTCCTGTAGTGTGAAGGCGCCATTATAGCGTGGCGCCGGGCGTTCGGGTACCATAGGTCGATCATCCACCCGCAAGGAATCGCCCCATGCCCGTCGCCCGCCGGATCGAAACCATGATGGCCCGGTCGAGCTGGATACGAAAGATGTTCGACGAAGGCGCCCGCCTGAAAGCCCTGCACGGCGCCGACAAAGTTTTCGACTTCTCCCTCGGCAACCCGGTGGAAGAGCCCTCCGAGCGGGTGGCCGCCGTCATCCGCGAGGTGGCCGCCGACCCGACGCCGGGGGGGCATCGCTACATGCCCAACGCCGGATACCCCGCCGTCCGGGAGGCGGTGGCCCAAGCGTTGGCCGCCCGGTCGGGACTGCCGTTCACCGGGGCCCATGTGGTCATGACCGTCGGCGCCGGGGGGGGCTTGAACGTCGTGTTGAAGGCGCTCCTCGATCCGGGGGACGAGGTGGCCATCGTGGCGCCCTATTTCGCCGAGTATCTTTTCTATATAGACAACCACGGCGGCGCGCCGAAGATCGCCCAGGCGGGCGACCGGTTTCAGGTCGATCCGGCTGAAATAGAGCGCGTTCTCTCGCCAAAAACCCGGGCGCTCATCCTGAACTCCCCCAACAACCCTACCGGCGTGGTCTACACCAACGAGGCGCTGGCCGCCGTCGGCGCCCTGCTGGCGGCCAAAGGGGCGGAATATGGCCGCCCGATCTGGCTGATCATGGACGAGCCGTACCGGAAGCTCCTCTACCCCGGCTTCGAGTGTCCCGACCCGTTCGGGTTCCACGACCATACGATCCTCGTCACCTCCCACTCGAAAGATCTGAACCTGCCGGGGGAGCGGATCGGCTACGCCGCTGTCAGCCCCAAGGGATTAAACCCGGCCAAGGTGGTGGAGGCGCTGACCCTGACCAACCGGATACTCGGGTTCGTCAACGCCCCGGCGCTGATGCAGAAGGTGGCCGCCCGGTTGCAGGACGAACAGCCCGACATGACCGGCTACCGGCGGAACCGGGACCTTCTGGTGAACGGACTGACGGAAATCGGCTACGAGCTGACGCCGCCGGGGGGGGGATTTTACCTCTTCCCCCGGTCGCCCCTTGACGACGACATCGCCTTTGTGGATCTGTTGAAAAAACGGAATGTCCTGGTGGTGCCGGGGACCGGTTTCGGTTGGCCCGGCGCGTTTCGTATCTCGTTCGCCGTGGAGACCGAAACCTGCGAAAAGGCCCTCCCCGGTTTCCGCGCCGCATTCGAAGAGGCGAGGAAGTAAAAAGCGGCAAAGATTAACCGTACCGACGACCCAACGGGGGGCGGTTGTGGGAGAATAGGCCGCATGAAAACCATCATCGTCACCATCGGCGACGAGGTGACCAGCGGTCACATCGCCAACGGCAACGCCGCATGGATCGCCCGGCGGCTGGAGACGGTCGGCCTGACCCCCGACAGGGTCCTGACCCTGCGGGACGACGAGCCGACGCTGGTCCGGGAAATCCGGGCGGCCCTCAAAGGGTACGGCCTTGTCATCCTGACCGGCGGGCTGGGACCGACCCACGACGACGTCACCAAACCGGCCCTCTGCAAGGCGTTGGGGGTTCCCCTCGTCCGGGACCGGGCTGCGCTGGTGGCGGTGAAGCGCCATTTCAAAAAGCTGGGCGTCGACATGCCCGAGAACAATCTGGCGCAGGCCGACATCCCGCAGGGCGCCGTGGCCCTGCACAACCGGGTCGGCACGGCGCCGGGAATATTCGTCGAGCGGGAGGGGGCGCTTCTTTTCGCCCTCCCCGGCGTCCCGGCGGAGATGCAGTCGCTGACGGATCACGAGGTTCTACCCCTGTTGGAGGAGCGGCTTCCCGACGTGTCGCTGGAACGGGCGCTGCTCCACACGGTCGATATCGCCGAATCGCGGCTGGCCGAGCTGCTGGAAGAGGAAGGGCTGCTCCCCCCTCCCGGCGGGATCGAGGTGGCCTTCCTCCCCCACATCGGCGAGGTCGCCATCCGCCTCACCGCCAAAGGCGCCGACCGGGGGGAGACCCGCGAACGGCTCCTCGACTACCGGCGCCGCCTCAAGAAGGTCATCGCCCCCTGGTATTTCGGCAAGGAGGGAGACACGCTGGAGCAGTTCATCGCCCGCCGGTTCAAGAGCCACGGGCTGACGCTGGCCTCGGCAGAGTCGTGCACCGGGGGGCTGTTCGCCGCCACCCTCGTCGCCCAGCCGGGCGCCAGCGACTATTTCCTCGAAGGGGTTGTCACTTACAGCGACGAATCGAAAATGAAACGGCTGGGGGTCCGGGAGAAGACGCTGGCCCAGCACGGCGCCGTCTCCGCCGAGGTGGCCGCCGAAATGGCCAAAGGGGTCCGCAAAACCGCCGGGGCCGATGTCGGCATCAGCGCCACCGGCATCGCGGGGCCTACCGGCGGAACCGACGAGAAACCGGTGGGGCTGGTCTGGCTCGGCCTTGCCGTCGGCGACGAGGTGAAGACCCTCGAAATCCGCTACGGTTTCGACCGGATCACCAACCAACGCCGGACAGTCCGGCGGATGCTGGTCTGGCTCCGCTCCGAACTGCGCGACCATTTCGCCGGATGAACCGGCTTCACCGGTCGAGGCCATAGTCGGCGCCGACGACCGCTATGGGCGAAAGCAGATGAACGCCCTTCACCGGTCAAGCCAACGGTCGGCGCAGACGACCGCTATTATTGATAACGCTAGGAAGATAAAAGAGTGAACAGACCTGTTATTGTCGCCCCATCGCTTCTTTCCGCCGATTTTGGCCGCCTCGCCGAGGAGGTCAAAGCCGTCGAAATGGCCGGAGCCGACTGGCTTCATGTCGATGTCATGGACGGCCATTTTGTGCCCAACATCACCATCGGCCCGTTGGTGGTGAAAGCGCTGAAGAAATACGCCACCATCCCGCTCGACGTTCATCTGATGATCGAGAACGCGGACCGCTACATACCCGATTTCGCGTCGGCCGGGGCGGACATCATCACCGTTCACTACGAAGCCTGCCCCCATCTCCACCGGACCATCGCCCTGATAAAAAGCCTCGGCAAAAGGGCGGGGGTCTCGATCAACCCCCACACCTCCCCGTCGCTGCTGGAGGAGATCCTCCCCGACATCGACCTGATTCTCATCATGTCGGTGAACCCCGGGTTCGGCGGCCAGTCGTTCATCGAAAGCACGCTGGACAAGGCGGCCCGGCTCCGGGAGGTGATCGACGACAACGAGTTCGAGATCGACCTCGAAATGGACGGCGGCATCAACCCCGAGAACGCGGCCCTGGTGCGCGAGGCGGGGGTGAACGCGCTGGTGGCCGGGTCGGCGGTCTTCGGGGCGAAGGACTACGCGGCGGTCATCAAGGCGCTGCGGGGCAGCCTTGCGGCTGGCTGACTCCTCACTCGTCGAATAAGAGCCGCGGTCTTCGCCCGCTGGCCGCACGCCCGGTCAAGGGGGTCTTCTCGCTCCTTCGGCGTCGGGTCAAACGGGTTGACAAATTCCGGCCGCTTGTCTATTATCGCCTCTTCTCTCCGCGCGGGCGTAACTCAGTGGTAGAGTGCAACCTTGCCAAGGTTGAAGTCGAGGGTTCGAATCCCTTCGCCCGCTCCATCCCCCTCCCACCTGCTCGCTGAAGTCCCCAACGGGTACGTTTATCGCCGTCCCCGGTCGGTGCGATCCGCTTCCTGCCCCCCGTACTCCCGTCCGTGTCGAAAATAATCCTCAAGCTCCCTTTTCCGTCTGCCGATGGTGAGGAAAGAAAAACGGGATGTATCTCATGGACACGAACGTTCTCCCCGCACCGGCCAATCTGGCGACCCGCCCCCCGAAATTCACGGCGGTCGGCGGCCTTTCGCTGAACCTCTCCTACGCCCGCAGCGAGTCGCTGGCGATGGAGGCCCAAAAGCAGACCGCCGACGGCAGAACCCTCTCCCTGAAGCAGGAGATGGCCCGCTCGTATGAGGCGAACCTGTCGGTGGACGTTTCGTTCCTCTCCCGGATCGAAGGGGCGGCGGAGAAGATGGCCAACATCGACCCGCAGGTCTTCGCAAGCTGGCAGAAGGAGGCGGGCGACCTTTTCTCCTTCTCCGACAAGGAGTTCAACGAGTTCGTGGACGCCACGAACACGATGTTCGACGAGGTGGAAAAGGCGATGGGCATGGGGCCTACGGGGCTTGATTCCATCGCCGGGTTCATGACCGGGCAGGTGAAAGGGTTCCTCGACGACGTGAAACAGAACCGGGATTACATGGAGGCCAACCCGCTGGGTGAGGGGGAGGAGATGGGCCTTGGCGTCCCGGCGCTGATGGAGGGGCGACTTGCCGACATGCCCGATGCGCTGACCGATTATCTGGAAAAGATGAAAGGGCAGATGGACGAGCAGATGAAAGCCTTCGGGCAGGAGAAGGCCCAACCGTTGCTGCTCAAGATGCGGTCGATGTTTCAGGAGTTGCTGGACCGGCTCGCCGCGAACCGGGAGGACCACCCGGAGAAATCACCCGACCGGCATGAGAAGGCCCCGAAGCGGGAGGACGCCGCTTCTGCCCTGTCGCTGAACCTGTCGGCCTACCGGGAGGAACGGTCGTCGATTTCGGCGCTGGTGAGCTACGCGGCGCAGATTCCCACGGGCGACAAACAGGCGCCCGACACGCCGCTGGATGTGGCGGCCTGAGCCCTTCCCACCCAACCCCCGCACGGCTGCGGTAGAATAGCCGGGTCAATCCAGCAACGACGCGAAGTGACCCGATGACCGACCACGACACCCTGACTATCGCCGGACGAACCTTCTCCTCCCGCCTCCTGATGGGAACCGGCAAGTTCCGCTCGTCCAAAGAAATGAGCGACGCGCTGGCCGCCAGCGGCGCCGAGATCGTCACCGTGGCCCTGCGCCGCGTCGACATCGGCGACCCGCAAGATCACATACTTGCCCATGTCGATCCGGCCAAGTACCTGATCCTCCCCAACACCAGCGGCGCGAGGAACGCCGAAGAGGCGGTGAAACTGGCGCGCCTCGCCCGGGCGGCCGGAATCTCCAACTGGGTGAAGCTGGAGGTGACCCCCGAGCCCCGCTACCTGCTGCCCGACCCGGTGGAGACGTTAAAGGCCGCCGAGATACTGGTGAAAGAAGGATTCATCGTCCTCCCCTACATCAACGCCGACCCGATCCTCGCCCGGAAGCTGGCCGACGTCGGCACGGCCACCGTCATGCCCCTTGGGGCCCCCATCGGCGCCAATCGCGGTGTCCGCACGCGGGACATGATCCGTATCATCATCGAACAGGCCACCGTCCCCGTGGTCGTGGACGCGGGGCTCGGCGCCCCGTCGCACGCGGCGGAGGCGATGGAACTGGGGGCCGACGCGGTTCTGGTGAACACCGCCATCGCCGTGGCAGGGAACCCGTCGCTGATGGCCACCGCGTTTCGCAAGGGGGTCGAAGCGGGGCGGGAGGGATACCTGGCCGGGCTGGGCAAACCGCTGGATCAGGCGGAGGCGAGCAGCCCGGTGGAGGGGCTGCCGTGGGGTTGACCACGTTCGCCGACGTCTGGCGGTCGATGCAAGGCGCCCCTCTCGACAACGCCCTTGCGTCCATCGACCGGGCCACCGACGCCGACGTGGCCATCGCACTCGCCCGTCGTCCCGTCACCGGCGCCGGGTTCCTTGCGCTCCTGTCGAACGCCGCTGATGGGCGGATCGACGCCATCGAGCAGGCCGCCCGCGACCTGACCGCCCAGCGGTTCGGGCGGGTGATCAACCTCTACATCCCCCTCTATCTGTCGAGCTTCTGCATCAACAACTGCGCCTACTGCGGCTTCGGCAAGGAACAGAACTTCCGCCGGGTGACGCTCACCCTCGACCAGATTCAGGGCGAAGGGGAGCGGCTGTTAAAAGAGGGGTACCGTAGCGTCCTGCTGGTGGCGGGGGAAGACCCCCGCGAAGTTCCGGTGGCCTATCTCGAACAGGCGGTCGCCCTGATGAAACGGATCGGATTCGTCTTCGTCTCGGCGGAGGTGGGGCCCCTTTCGGTAGAGGAGTACCGCCGTCTCGGCGACGCAGGGTTGGACGGGGTCACCGTCTATCAGGAGACCTACGACGAAACGTTGTACCGGCAAGTCCACCTCTCCGGCCCCAAGAGCCGGTTCGAGCATCGGCTGGAGGCGGCGGATCGGGTGGCACAGGCCGGAATACGGAGCGTCGGGGTTGGGTTTCTGATGGGGCTGGGGGACTGGCGGAAAGAGGCGCTGGCCCTCTCGGCCCATGTGCGGCACCTGAACCGGCGCTACTGGCAGACCAGCGTCTCCGTCAGCTTTCCCCGCATCAAAGAGGCGCCCGGCGACTTTTTGCGAAGTCAGGCCCGCCCGGTGAGCGACGCGGAGCTGAAACGGCTCATCTTCGCCATGCGGCTCCTCTTCCCCGACAGCGTGTTGACCCTCTCGACGCGGGAGCCTTCGGCGTTGCGCGACCGGCTGTTCGGCGCAGGGATCAATCAGGCCAGCGCCGGATCGAAAACCGCCCCCGGCGCCTACGCCGGAACGCCCGACGCCGACGACGGCGAGCAGTTCCCCGTGGTGGACGAACGGACCCCGCAAGAGGTGATGGCCGCGATCAAAGGACTTGGCCTGGAGTGGGTGTTCAAAGACTGGGATAGCAGCCTGAGGCCGGTGTCGTGAAGATACAGTTGAACGGCAAAGAGCGGGAGTTCACGGAGGAGACGCTCACGATCAGTGATTTACTCGCGCTGTTGAAACTCCCCCCCGGCCCCGTCGCCGCGCAGGTGAACGAAGAGATCGTCCACCGGGACGCCTACGCCACCCACCCCATCAACGACGGCGATATTGTCGAGATATTTACAATGTTAGGGGGGGGGTGACGAATATCTACAGTCCAATTACTCTATTCCAGTCCGCGATATACATGTACATTCTTTGATATTCACTAGGCAACAAGGTTCGATTGTGTGCAATAAAGTTTCTTGCCTTTTCAAGTTCCTCCATTCGCTGTTTTAGCCAATGCTGAGAGGGGACAAAGCTTTCGAAATACGACCATTTATCCGTTATGATGTCCGAGAGGTGTCCGAACTCTACAAAACCGAGCAGATTGGATTTATCACCTTCTAACCATGAATCGTTTATGGCCTTTTTTTGTCGATCTTCCGCAAATCGTTTCACTTTTGTTGGCAACTTTTCCTGCCAGTCCACTCCATCTTTTTCTTCTAAGGTCTCTTGAATGAGCGATCTTATTTCATTTTCAAAACAATGCAATACTACGTACAGGCGACCCATTTCTAAAGCAGCATTTCTCCTTGTGATTCCAAAGGGGGCTATAGCTTCTGAAAGAAGTCGCTCCTCAGTTTGGCTTTCATCGGCCCCTACTTGAATACCAGCGGTCTGGAAGAGAGTTGCTTCAGATTCAAACATTAACCCTCTAAACATGAAATCCCTAAGGGTCTTCCTGTTTGACTTACTCAACTAGATGTTCCTTTAGAGATTTGAATATTGCGCTATATACTTCCAAATCCTTTGTCGCAGGAAGGTGGATTTGGATATTGTAATGAAGTGACGTAATCCCCCCCCCAAGTTGCTTGGACCTATTTTGGATAGGAATACTTTTTGATTGGTCAGTCTCAGGCTGCTCCTCAGAAGCTTGCTTGGATTTGTCATCGGAGACTTTAACATCTGCCAGCGAAAGCAAACCGAAAAAGGTGTTTGCCATTTCCTTTGCCAATCGATCCGATACATTGTGCGCAGACTTGAATTTGCCCTCAATTAATTGTCGATCATTTGACTCGTCTGGATGCTTGCGGAGGGTAAAGATATCTTGGTAAGCTTCTCTAAGTGATTCACCCAACACAGATTTGGATTTATGCGAGTTCCTGAATTCATGATAGCGCGCAGTAGGAGTTCCATCCTTTGACAAGAACCCTAAATCCTTCAGCAAGGGAATCAGCGCGCGATCATTCGATGAGGTGTAGCCTAAATCTTTCAGGTGCTGTGCGCTAAATTGTTGAGGAGCTTGTCCTTTGGAAAGTTCTTCAAAGAACTTCGGGAATTTCCCATAGACGACAACATACCTCTTTGTAAGACCCATTGCCTGCCTCAAAAAATAGAGTGAAGTTGAGGCATAATATTATCAAAAATTGATCTTCATTGCTTCATGTTCTTAGTCGGAACATGATAATTTATTGTGAAATAGGATTTGATTGTTACCACCAACGGCTTGGGCATACCTCCAAGCTATTGTCGGCAACTATGGCAAACCCTCACCCCCCCATCTTCTCTCCCAGAAACGCCTTCACCGACTCGTCCTGCCAGTCGCGGGCGCCGTCGGCGCGGCCCACGACCATGCCGGAGGGATCGACCAGATAGCTCGTCGGCAGCGACACGATCCCCCACGCCCGTTGCGCGGCGCCCTCCGGGTCCAGCAGCGTCGCCAGCGTGATCCCCTCCCGCCCCATCCACCGGGCCACAGCGCCCGGCGCCAGTTCATCCACATTCACCGTGGTCACGGTCAGGTTTCCCGCCATCTCCTGCGCCATCCTCTGCAACATCGGCAGCTCCGCCACGCAGGGGCCGCACCAGGTGGCCCAGAAATGGACCAGCGTCCATCC
>JADGCD010000178.1 GCA_015229165.1 Nitrospinota bacterium
CGCCTGAAAGTGGCCGAGAAAATCATCCGCCGGATGGAGGCGATAGGGGTCCCCCGCGACCGGATCGTCTTCGACGTGCTGGCGCTCGTCGTCTCCGCCATGCAAGAGGGCGCCCGGCAGACGCTGGAGACGATACGGCTGGTGAAAAAGGAGACCGGCTGCCCCACGGTGGCCGGCGTCAGCAACGTCTCCCGCGGCCTGCCGGAGCGCAAGGAGATCAACAACGCCTTTCTGGCCATGGCCATGGGGGCCGGGCTGGACGGCGCCATCGTGAACCCCTACGACGAGCGGATGACCCGCACGGTCGCCGCCGCATCGCTCTTCGCCGGGCGGGACGCCGGGTGCCGGGTCTACATCGACCTGATGACCGCCGCCGCCCGCGAGGCCGAGGCCGTGGCCGCCGGGGAGAAATCGACGGCCCCGAAATCGACCGCCGAACAGATTTCGGCCGCCATCGTGGAGGGGGACAAGGACTCCATCGAAGGGCTGACCAACCGGGCGCTGGCCGAAGGGGCCGACGCGATGGATCTCTTCGTCGGGACCATGACGCCGGCCATTCGCAAGCTTGGCGACCTGTTCGCCCAGCGCAAAAAGTTCATCCCCCATCTGGTGGCCGCCGCCGATACCATGAAGCGGGGGGTGGCGGTCCTGGACCCGGCGCTGAAGGCCAGCAAGGCGGGGTCGATGTCGAAAGGGAAGGTGATCTTCGCCACGGTGAAGGGGGACATCCACGACATCGGCAAGAACGTCTGCGTGGTGATGCTGGAGAATTTCGGCTTTACCGTGTACGATCTGGGCCGCAACGTTCCGGCGGAGGAGATCCTCGCCGCCGCGAAGAAACAGGGCGCCGACATCATCGCCCTCTCGGCGCTCATGACGACGACGATGATGCAAATGAAAACGGTGGTCGAAATGGTGAAGCGCGAGGGGCTTTCCTGCAAGGTGATGCTGGGGGGGGCGGTGGTCACCCCCTCGTTCGCGGACGAGATCGGCGCCGACGCCTACGGCAGGGACGTGGGGGAGGTCGTACCGGTCACCGAACGGCTTATGGAGGCGATCCGGGCATGACGATGAAACCGTTGGGCGCCGCCCTGGCGCTTCTGTCGCTTGCGGCCTGTTCGGACTTCGCCCCCTACCGGTCGTGGAACCAGTACGCCATGACGGGGCCGGTGGCTTCGTCGGCGAAGGAGTTCTCCGATGACCTGATCGGGGTCCGGTTCTGGATGGACTACAAGCGGATCCGGTTCGAGCTGACCAACCGGTCGGCCGGGCCGGTCACGCTGGCGTGGAACAAGGCTTCCTACATCCACATCGACGGCAAGCGGCACGCGGTGGCCGACGAGCGGTCGATTTTCTCCCGCCGCCAGCTCGACCCGGCGCCGACGGTGGTTCCGCCCGGAGCGACGATCCGGGACTGGGTGGCCCCGGTGCGCAATGTGGAGCAGTTGGAGGAGTGGACCTGGTACGTCTATCCCCTGTTCGACCAGCAGAGCCCCCGGGCGTTCCTGAACCGGGGAAAGACGTTCGGACTCGACCTGCCGGTCACGGCGGGGGAGACGACCCGGACCTACGCGTTCCGCTTCGAGATCGTCAACGTCCAGCCGAGCGTCGAGCAACTCCTGTAGACCCCCTGCGGGGAGCGGGTCATATCT
Organism: Nitrospinota bacterium; assembly: GCA_015229165.1. GTDB lineage: Bacteria > Nitrospinota_A > UBA7883 > UBA7883 > JADGGD01 > JADGCD01. The sequence continues at coordinate 1,653 of JADGCD010000178.1, forward strand.
TGACGTTGACGGTGCCGCCGATTTCCTGTTCCGCCACCGGGGCGGTCGGATTCCGCTCGTTGTAATTGGCCGTCGTCTGCGCGTCGCCGGTCGCCGCTTGGCTGGCCGTCGGCGTCGGCTCCGGCGCAGGGGGAGGCGGCGGCGCCTCCTCGGCGGGCGGAGGGGGCGGAGGAGGAGGAGCGGCCTGCGTCGAAAGCTCCACCCGGTCCTGCGGTTCTGGCGGCGGAGGAGGCGGGGCAGGCTCCCGTTCCGTGAACTGGCGGAGCTGGTCGGTCCCCTCGGGGCGCGGCGGAGGCGTCCGGTTGACCGGGGGACTTCCTTCGGGTCCGACACCCGGGATCGTGGCCATGGTCTCCATCCTTTCGCGCAGAGGGCGCACTCTTTCAGTTATTATTATATTCCCGGCGGCAAACCGGGTCAAACCCCCTCCGGCGTCCCATCCCCCACCACCCGGTTGCGCCCCCCCTCTTTCGCCCGATAAAGCGAGACGTCGGCCCGCTTGAGCGTCTCGTCCGACGCCGCGTCCTCCGGGCGCCATTCGGTCACTCCGGCGCTCATGGTCATCAGAAGCCGTTCCCCGTTGAGGGTCATGTTCATCGTTTCCAGCCGGAGGCGCAACGCCTCCACCGACCGGAGCGCCTCATCCCCCCCCGTCTCCGGGAAGATCAGGGCGAACTCCTCGCCCCCCAGTCGGCCGAAATGGTCGCTGACGCGAAGCCGTTTGCCGATCACCCGGGCGAACGCCTTCAGCGCCCGATCCCCCGCGTCGTGGCCGAAGGTGTCGTTGATCCGTTTGAAGTGGTCGATGTCGAGCATCGCCACCGACAGCCGATGGCCGTAGCGGCGGCTCCGCTCGACCTCCCGCTTCAGTAGCGAGAGGAAGTAGCGCCGGTTGGCCACGCCGGTCAGCGTGTCGACCGTCGCCAGACGGCGCAGCAGATGCCGCTCCCGCTCCCGCTGCCGCTCGTGGGCGTAGTCGTGGCGGCGGCGCAGGTCGAAGTAATAGGCGATGGCGCCCGCCGTCACCATCCAGCTGGCCAGGAAGGCGTTGGCGATCAGGTGGGGCGCCAGATCGACCCCCACCCAGGCCATCCCCCCGTTGGCGGTGGCCAGCAGCAGGAGATAGGCCCCCACCGTCCAGAGGAAATGGGGAGAAAGGGCGAGAAACGCCACCACATAGAACAGAATCCCCGGCAGCCGCTCCTCGAAGGCCAGGGGCGACAGGGCCAGCATTCCCGCCAGACTCGACGCGAAGAGAAGGGCGTAGGCCCCGTACCACCAGCCCAGCCGTCCGTCCCCCCGCCCGAGATAGCTTATCCCCAGCAGGGCGAAGAAGAGAGCCGACGTCACGATCCGCAACGGGATCGCCCCCTTCGGCGACCCGACATAGAGGTCCCACGTCATGAAGTCGAAATAGGCCACCGCCGAGATCACCAGCGCCAGCCGCAACAGCGGAAGCGACCGCTCCCGTTGGCGCCGGTCGAAATCGCGCCACTCCTGCTCCGTAAACGGCGGACGCCCCGCCAGCCGCTCGAACCCGTCGCCCATCGCTTCCGTTTGCGCCCCGTGAAAAGGGAAACCATATCATTCTTTCTCCCCCCCTGCAGAGGGAGAAAGGGCGGAGAATATCTGACGCAAATTTGTTAGAATATCTCTCGACCATCACCGACAAGGAGCGGCCATGAGCCTGCTGGACCGAGAGAGAGAAAACGCCAAACCGGTCTATTCCATCGCCGTCGCCGCCGAGCTGTCGGGCGCGTCGGCCCGGATGCTGCGAGAATACGAGAAAGCCGGGTTCATCAAGCCCTCCCGGGTGAACGGCCACCGGCGCTACTCCAGCAACGACATCCAGTTCATCAAGAACGTCCGGTTCTATCTGGACGAAGTCGGCATGACCATCACCGGGCTCAAGCTCCTCTACCTGATGGCCCCCTGCTGGGAGATCAAGCAGTGCAACATGCCCGAATGCCCCGCCTACGGCAAGACCGAGGTCAAATGCTGGGAGGCCATCAAGGCCCGGGGGATGAGCGGACTCAAGACCTGCGAGGGGTGCCCCATCTACCTGACGTGGGAGAAAAACCACGCCATGAAGACCCACCAGGGACGGGACATCGGCCCCCGCTGCTTCCTGACCGACGAGGAGTGCCGGGATAGCGACGACCGTTGAGGCCCGCTTCGGCGACGCAGGGATAACCATTTGAAAGGCTATCTCTCCCCCTTTCATTCGGCGTCCGCTGTGTTACGATAGACGCAGTCGGCCCGACTCCTTTCCGGAGAGGGCCGCGCTTCGACCGCACAACAAGAGGGGCGCCCGCTTTGACCTCCAGCGACTTTACGGAACTGCTCGAAACACTGGAGGAAATCTCCGGTTCCGTCAACCAGTTGACCCCCGAGCTGATCGACAAGAAAGTCATCTCCGACATCATGCTGGCGACGGAGAAAATCCTCCCCGACGCCCATTCCCTTTTCGCCCCCAAGCTGGCCCGGTTGGTCGAGTCGCTGGCCCTCCTCTACGAGAAGTTTCTCATGGAGATGGTCGCCGACGGCTCCCACGGGCTGGCCGCCACCCGCGAGGGGGTCTCGCTGATCCGGGGCGCCATCGCCGGGCAGGCGGACGCCGCCATGGTCGACGCCCGGGCCGACGAACTGGCCGCCATGATCGAGGCCCGGTACGGCATCATCCTTCC